>JAVHPP010000023.1:0-1049 GCA_036170655.1 Candidatus Zixiibacteriota bacterium
AACCGCCGCTGGCACGGACCTTGCAAGGGAGTTGCACCTACTGTCGGACGCAAAGAACGTCCGTGGATTTTCCGAGACGAACGAACCCATTTCCGGAGGAGGCATCAGATGAAATTTCCAGTTCCGCACGACGTCAAGGCCAAAACCATACCCGGCACCGAAGGCTGGGAGCGCATGTATCCGTACCAGTACCAGTTCGTCACCGACGACCCGGTGCGCAACAAGTACGAAAAGGATACGTTCTGGTTCTACGACGGGCTGCACTATCCAGAGCCGCTGTATCCGTTCGACACCATCTGGGACGAAGCCTGGTTTCTCGCCCTGTCGCAGTTCAACAACCGCATTTTCATGGTGCCGCCGGTGCGCGGTATCGACCACCGCATGATCAACGGCTATGTCTATATCTCGCCGGTGCCGGTCAAGGACCCGGCCGAGATCGGCCGCCGCGTGCCCAACTTCATGGAGCGCGCCGGCTATTATTTCAAGAATTGGGACGCGCTCGAAGCCAAGTGGAAAGTGAAGATGGAGGCCACCATCCATGAGCTCGAGGCGCTGAAGATTCCGCGCCTCGCGGACATGGAGGATCTGTCCGTGGTGACCGACGCAATCGGCGAATCGAAGGGCTACCACCTGCTGAAGAATTACGATGACCTGATCAATCTCGGCATCAAGTGCTGGCAATACCACTTTGAATTCCTCAATCTCGGCTACGCTGCCTACGTTTTCTTCCTCGATTTCATGCAAAAGCAGTTTCCAAGCATTCCGGCGCAGCGCGTGACGCAGATGATCTCGGGCATCGACGTGATCATGTATCAGCCCGATGAGGAACTGAAGAAGCTGGCCCGGAAAGCGATCGAGCTGGGCGTGGACTCGGCGGTCACTTTCAGCAAGCAATGGACCGAGGTCGAGGCGGCGCTGAAGAAGCTGCCGCAGGGGGTGAAGTGGCTCACCTCGCTCGATCTCGCGCGCGAGCCCTGGTTCAACATCTCGACCGGCACCGGCTGGTTCCACCACGACCGTTCGTGGAACGACCAGATGAACGTGCCGCT
>JAVHPP010000024.1:0-19679 GCA_036170655.1 Candidatus Zixiibacteriota bacterium
ATCGGATTGTCACGGCGCCCGTATCCACCACCGATCTGGTTGGGCTCAAGGCAGAGGTGACCTTCGTCAAGCGGCTCCTCGACAAGGTCGGCGTGCGGGCCGACATGGAGCACATCGGCGAGTACAAGAACGCCTCCGATCTGCTGACCCGCACCAAGATGTCAGAGGCGCACCGGGCCGCGCTCAACCGCTTGCTCGATGATCTCGATGGCGTCTGGGTCAACGAGATGGCCCATGCGCGCGGCGTGACTCCGGACCGTGTCCGTCAATGGATTGCGCACGGCCCGTATGTGTCGGTCGATGCCAAAGCGGATGGTTTGATTGACGGAGTGGCCTACGCTGACGAGCTCGACAGCTTGGTGCGAAATGAGACTGGACGTTTCGGCAGGAACATCGGCGGACGGCAGTTGGCGTCGCGGCGTTACTACCCCCGCCGCTGGGGTTCCCTCCCTAGGGTCGCCGTGATCTGCGCCGAGGGGACGATCATGGATAGGCAGGACCGCGAGGAATTCCTCGTCGGCGACGTCATGGGCGCGGGAACAATCCGCGATGCCCTCCGCCAGGCACGGCATGATCGCCACGTGAAGGCCATCGTGCTGCGTGTCAACTCCGGCGGCGGTTCGGTGTTTGCCTCCGACGAAATCTGGAGGGAAGTATCCCGCACGGTCGGCCACAAACCGATCACCGTCTCTTTCGCGGACGAGGCCGCCTCCGGCGGCTACTACATCGCCTGCGCCGCCGATTCGATCTTTGCGCTCCCCGGCACGATCACCGGCTCGATTGGGATCATTTCGGGCAAGCTCGATATGTCGGGCCTGTACGACAAGATCGGTTTCGACAAGGAAGTGCTGACACGTGGCCGCTATGCCGACCTGCTTGGCACAACCCGGTCTTTTGACGATCAGGAACGAGCGATCATCAAGGACCAGATGGCGCGTGCCTACCAGCGCTTCGTCAATCTGGTCGCAGAAGGACGCAAACTGTCTGCTGATTCGGTGAATGCCATTGGACAGGGACGTGTCTGGTCGGGAACCGCTGCACGCGACATGGGCCTGGTTGACCGGTTCACCGATCTCCACGGCGCCATCGAAGCGTCCGCCCGGATGGCCGGCGTCAAACCGGGCGAGCAGGTGGAAGTCGAGCTGCTGCCAAAAACCAGATGGGCGCTGTTTGACCGGCCCTTGGCCTCGCTCCTGACACAGGGAGCATTCACCTCGGGACTGACATCGATCCTCGAGTGGTTGGACCGGGGGAATGCAGATGATTTTGTCTACGAGATGCCTTTCTCCCTGACGGTTCACTGACTTCGATTCGCGTGTCCGGTGTCATAGGACACATCGAAACTGTCGATATTGTGCGTGGGCCGCTTGCATGATGGCAACTCCCGAAGTATGTTGACCTGATGGGGTGGGAGCGCCGATACCATCCGACATCCGAAGGGAACATAGACATGAAGAATCCATCGATCATGACCGACACCAGAATTGCCAAGCTGACAATCCACTCCGTTCCTGACCGTCCCGGTATCGCGGCTGAGATCTTCGGCCACTTGGGAGAGGCCGGACTAAACGTCTCCATGATGACGGCTGCGGGAGGGGCCTCCGGTCGTTCGGACATTTCCTTCACGGTCGGCCGTGAAGACGCCGGCCAGACCGTCCGTCTGCTGGAAACCATGCTCCCCGATCTGGAAGCGGCCTCCGTGTCCAAACGCGACGACGTCGCCTCCATCAGCCTCGTTGCCGATCAAATGCACCGGACACCGGGAGTGGCCGGACGGATGTTCCGTATCCTGTCTTCCGAAGGGATCAACATTGACATGATCTCGGCGACGACGACGGCAGTGACCTGCGTTATCGACGCCCGCTTCCTCGATGCCGCCGTGAAATCACTGCAGCGTGAATTCCAAACCGAACGCGTACGGAGCTGAGTCACGGCAGAGATATCTTCGCTCCATCCCCCCCGCTGACCCTACATGAATATCTCTCGCCTGTTACGTCCCGATCTGATCAAACTCCAAATGGAGACACAGATCGAAGCTGACTCCGACACTGAAGATGACGCTGTTCGGACGGCCAAGCAGAAGCGCGGGGACAAAGAGAAGATTCTCGACGAACTTGTTTCTCTCTTGGAGCGCTCGGACCGGATTGGGAATCGCAACAAGCTCCTTGTCGACTTTGTCAACCGCGAACGAAAAGCCACGACTGCGATCGGTCACGGGATTGCCATCCCGCACATCCGCTCGCTTCAGGCCAAGGAAACACTCTTGGGAGTGGCACTGGCGACCCCCGGTTACGAGTTCGATGCGCCCGATGGCGAGTTGGTCCGGGTGTTTTTTGTGATAGCGGCCCCGCCCTACGACGACAACCTCTACTTGCGTCTTTTCAAGAGTTTGGCCGAAGTGCTCCAGTTCGACTACTTTCGTGCTCGCCTGTTGGAGGCAAAACAGGAATACGACATCATCCGCGCATTCCAAGACATGGGGTAAGGTATCCATCAATTCGCGCGGATCGGACAAGCGATCATTCTGCATCGTTCAATACTCCCATCAGCAAGAATCAGATATGTACAGTTCCTTCGGATGGGAACGCAGTTTGCTTTATGTGCGACACGGAGGAGTCTGACAACTTAATCTATTGTCACACAATGAGATGAAGAATGGCAGTCGTATTCCATCTGATTTCGGCAGATTCATATGAATCATTCCGTTTCATTTCGACCGCTCTGCAGTAGATTGGAGAGCTGGGAATGGATGACTCGCATGAAGGACGCGATGTTTGACTCACGCGGTAAAAAAGAGGTGATCGGCACAATCGCTGACCGGGGCAAGACTGTGAGCGGTGGCGCGAGCGAGAGCACACGACAGTTCCCGTCCTCTCTCCGCTGGCTAACGTTGATTGTGATGCTGGCCGCCCTCTCGGCTGCCCACTTTGCGACACCGGGTGATCTCACTTGGATGCACGACTTCCTGTTCAAGGTCACGTACCTGCCAATCGTGCTGGCAGGGCTTTGGTTTGGGGTACGCGGAGGACTTCTTCTGAGCTTGGTCACGAGTCTTGTCTATGTTGTTCATATTCAATGGCAACTCTCTGGGCAGCACCAGCATGCGCAGACGGGATTTCTGCTGGAATTGGTTCTCTATCTGCTGATTGGCGCGGTTGTCGGCTGGTTGTCCGACCAGCAACGTGCGGCGCGTGACCGGCTGGCCACGGCCAACGCCCAACTGCAACGGTCACTGGAATCTCTGCGCGAGAAGACCGATGCGCTCCTCGCCGCCGAAGCGTCACTGCGGCGGACCGACCGATTGAAGGCCGCCGGACAGATTGCCATGGGCATGGCTCACGAGATTCGAAACCCACTCGGTGGAATCATTGGGGCCGCCGAGATCCTTGCCAATCCCGTCACTGACGCCGCCGGGCGCGCCGAGTTCGCGGCGGTAATCTCACGTGAAAGCAAACGTCTGGACCGTGTGATCACCAACCTTTTGGATTTCGCCCGCACGACGACTTCACAAGGGGAAGTATCGCACCTGCGGCAAGAACTGGACTTTGTCGAGAAGCTGACGGCCGGGCCACGAGGCAAAAAGAGAATCACTTTTGATGCCACCGATGTCGCATCCGATCTCGAAGTGACCATGGCATCTGATGCCATCCGACAGGTTCTGCTGAACCTGACACTCAACGCCATTACGGCCGCACCGACCGATTCGGGCCGGATTGTCTGGCGGGGAAGCCGCCAGACTGACCACGTCATGCTCTCCATCACAGACAACGGTCCGGGGGTTGACCCCCATGTTCGCAATCAGCTCTTTGAGCCCTTTGTGACAACAACGCCTGATGGTACTGGTCTCGGTCTTGCCATTGTTGCACGTCTTGTTGGCGACGTGGGAGGACGGATCGACTTGGAACAAACCGGCAGCACCGGAACGGTCTTCACGCTGCAATTGCCATGCGCGGATGGTGGTCATCCTCAGGATGGATAAGAATGGAATGACGGCCGTATGACCAAAAGCAGGGTTCTGTTTGTGGAGGACGACTCCAGTCTGAGGCGGGTGACCGAATACAACCTGCAGAAGGCCGGTTATGCTCCGGCAGTCGCATCTGACGGAGCGGAAGGCTGGAAGGCATTCCAAGAGGAGAGCGCCGATGTGGTCGTGACCGATCTGGCCATGCCCAAGATGGACGGCCACGATCTGCTCCATCGCATTAAGAAGGTGTCACCGGAAACGGAAGTGATCATCATCACCGCCTATGGCACCGTTGACCGCGCCGTCGAAGCAATGAAAGCGGGCGCCTTCGACTTCATCACCAAACCTTTCGAATTCGACGTGCTTCGCCTGACCATCGACCGGGCCTTGGAACACCGTCATCTCCTGCTGGAAAACACACGCCTCCAGACCGAACTGACGGAGCGCTTTCACCCCGAGAAGATCGTCGGCGTCTCGGCGGGGATGCAACGGGTATTCGATCTGATTGGCCGGGTGGCCTCGACAGAAACCAACATCCTGATCCTCGGAGAGAGCGGCACAGGAAAAGAATTGATTGCGCGCGCCATACACTACCATGGCAAACGTCAGAGCGGACCATTCATCGCAGTCAACTGCGGCGCCTTGCCGCATGATCTGATTGAAAGCGAACTCTTCGGCGCCCAGCGTGGCGCGTACACCGGCGCCGATCACGACCGTCCCGGCCGGTTTGAACGTGCGGCCGGTGGCACGCTGTTTCTGGATGAAATCACCGAACTGCCGACCGACGTTCAGGTGAAGTTGCTGCGCGCGCTGCAGGAACGTGAGATCGAACGCTTGGGCGGAAATGATCCGGTCAGCATCGACGCCCGTTTCATCTGTGCCTCGAATGCGGACGTCAGCCGTCTGGTGGCGGAAGGAACTCTCCGGCGTGACCTGTACTTCCGGATCAACGTGGTCACGATCCAGGTTCCTCCCCTCCGTAGTCGTCCGGAGGACATCGAGCCGCTGGTACGCGCCTTCCTGCACCGGCTCGAGGCCGATGACCTCAAGATCGACCCGTCAATCATGGCCGTTCTGAGGCAGTATTCATGGCCCGGAAACGTGAGGGAACTGGAAAACGCAATCGAGCGCGCCGTTGTATTGAGAAAAGAAGCGGACCGCATCACTGCCGACGATCTGCCGCCGGAGATCACTGCCCTCGCTTTGCCTCAGCCGCCAACAGAGAGCACCGCGACGACCGCGACCCCGCATATGGAAACCACCATCCCGGAGCAGGGCATTGACTTCTTCTCGCTGGAGAAATCACTCCTGGAGCAGGCACTGCAGAAGGCCAAGGGGAATCGTTCACGCGCAGCGAGATTTCTGGGGATGACGCGGCAGACGTTGTTGTATCGTTTGAAAAAATTCGGCATCGACAAACAGTGAGTCCTGCAAGAGTGTCGCTCCACCATTGTCCATCTGCAAGCGCCGCACAACTCGCAAAGTGTGATGGATATCAAGCAACAGGTGTTTCTTATCAAGACACCACTCGAGGACGGCCCAGATCGATCCGCTCCCTATCTAGACCGTAAGCGATTGTCAATTAGTGTATAAGAGAAGGCCCTGTGGGTGAGATGTCGACGGCACGGCACTTGCTATTGACCATCAGTGATGATCAACTATCGAATTCAGAGGAGGATTGGGATGAGAGAAACAGTTGCAGCGGTCTTGGCGTTAGTCGCATCATCGGCGTGGCTGATCGGTTGCAGCAACAACTCACCAACAAGATCCACTATTTTGCCTGTCGCTATGCAGACGGTCCCAAGGGAGGGTGAGAGAGCGTATGATCCATCGGCGTCTATCTACATCAAGTTTAGCCAGCCCGCTGACAGCAGCATATTTTACGAGAATTTCTTCTGTATCAACAGTGCCATGCATCAAGCCCTCCATGACTCGCTGTCGAACGGCATGATGGGCGGGGGCATGATGGGCAATAGCATGATGGAAGATGGGACAATGGGCAGAGGCGGTCAGAGTTGCAATTCGACCCAATTCACCCGCCGCCTCCATGAGCGAGCAGTTCGGGGGCGAGTGTGGTGGAATGACCGGGCTGATTCCTGTATCTTCACCCCGGATTCAGCGCTGATGCACGACCAGGACTACGTCTTGATGTTGGGTTCGGGAATGGGCCGTTCTCATGGTGGGCAGACGCACCGTTCAGACGATGCCCCCACTCAAGATGTGATAATCACATTGTTCGAAACTTCAGTTGCAGTTAATGGACCTGATCCTTGGTCGATTCAACGGGATCGTCGAACGAATCAATGGTTCCGTCGCTCCCGGCTTTCGCGTGACCCTGCACCGGCCGCGACTGCGCGTGTCTCCCCAAGGCATTAGTTCCCGACACGACTCAGTCGGCTACCGTTTGCGCCGCCTGGGCAATGCCGGCAGCGTGTTGCTCCAAGGCGTTTTCCAAGCGCCAGTCGGTGCCGCCGACGAACGACTGGTCATACAGGACTGTCATCGAAGGAAGTTGAAGCAAGACGGCACGGAGGGGCTTCGACTTTCCGTGTGATTTGCTACATTTCAAGTCCAACAACTGATGCAATTGGAGAGATCGCGCAGGTGGCTAAGGATCGACGCCAGCAGGGGCATGAAGCGGGTGCGGCGACGCACCGAAACTCAACGTCGCAGCGACGCGGTCAAAGGCGGCGGCGACTTCCGCAACCGGGATAGCCGAAACAGGCAGTCCCGTCCGCGCCGACACGACGGCGGATGGGATTTTCCACGGCGCCCAGGCAATCACGTTCTCGGCAACGGTCAACACAACAACCGGGACGCCGGTCGCGGAAGCCGCGTGGAGAATCGATGTATCCGGGGTGACCACCAGATCAACCCGTCCGGCCAGATCGATGACGACACGGAAGTCGGATTGCAACGGAAGGACCACTACCTCAGGGCAGGCCAGCGATGTCGCCAGCTCGACCGCCTTGGGCCTCTCGGCGGGGGCTGCTGTGAGGATCCAGCGGCCGATTTCCCCTCGATACTCTGGAATCAGGAGCGATAGCAGTTGCCGATACGACTCCACGGGCCAGGTACGGCGTGGGATACCCGCCGAGAGATTCACCAAGACGCTCCCCCGCGCGGGACCGGCTGACCCCGGTGTCTCAACGATCGCGTGCCACACCGCGTCGGACTGGCGACGGACCGATTCCGGCCAGTCGAACCACGGGACCCGGTCGATGACAGGGACATCGGCGATGACGAACGCTGCGATCCGGCGCAACCGCTCCATGAAGTGAATCGACGGACGGGGAGGCAACTGGACATGCTCATGATACATCTTTTGCAGTTCGGCCTTATCCCCGCCAATCCGGTGGGCACGAGGGGCAATCGCCAGCATCCATAGCGCGAACGACAGCGACGGGGAAGAAACCAAGTCGACGATCACCTGATACCGGCGTCGACGCATGGCCACAATTGTCTTCAGAGTGCGCCACGGTTTCGATCCCTTTGCATAAACCCCGTCAACTATATCGCTATCGGCCAGCAGCCCGGCAACGGGTTCGCGGACAAGGGCATCGATCCTGATGTCGGGGCCGCACAATGCTCGAAGCGCTCGCAGGATGGGGACGGTCAGGATGATGTCGCCCAGCCCGCCCTCCCGGATCACAAGCATCCTCTCAAAACCTGGGGGACAGGGCCGTGGTGTGACAGCCGCCATATGTGCCAGCATGGTCTTGAAAGGACGCCGAATCCACCATCCCAGAATGTCAACCATCGGATTGCCCGCCATCCTCCTGCCCGATCAGTGATATCAAGGCGGAATCCAAGATACAGTATCATCAAGAGCTGCGCCAAGGCCTCACCGATTCAGGTAATCCAGTGATCACCCAAGGCGGGTGGCACTGGAGCATTGACTTTTGTGGTCGCAGGCCACTCTTTGGGGTCATCGGGAATGGAAAACCGTTTGGAGGAACGTGATGAAACGAATGATCGCAATTGTCCTGACTTTGGGATTGCTGGCCGGATGCCAGAAGAAGACAGAGACACAGCAACAGGCTCAGACTGCGCCGCCCCCATCACCAGCGGAGACATCTCCTGCGAAAAACACCAATGAACGGCAAAAGCCGGCGATGCGGCCCTCTGACGCTCGCGTCACTGTTGACCCTGTTAACGTGTCAAAGGGGCAGAAGGGGAATTTCCAGATCAAGTATCAGGGTGTGGAAACAGCCAAGGCGATTGTGGTGCCTCTGCAGGTGCCGGCCGGAATGAAACTCGACTCGGCGTCTTTCGGTGGGTCGATCATCGCGTATCTGGCCAACAAGCCGGTCCGCATCAACAACGAATTACACACGATCCTAATGGCTGCCATCCCCGTCACCGAGCCTCGTATCCCACCCAAGGAGGGGCTTCTGGCAACAGTGTATTTCACGATGTCGCCGGATGCCGTGTCGGGGAACATCAAGGAGACATTCGTTCCGCCAGGGAACTACTTGTCGTATGTCGATACGACCAACACATTGGTCGAACCGTATTTCGAAGGCGGACAAGTAACCGTCAAGTAGCGCGTCGGCGTCGTTACGATTGATTCTGTCAGGGGCGTACAACCGTGCGCCCCTGACCCTATCCCGAGGAATCCTTCTCTGTCTGGTTACACGCCCCACTCATGGAGTCGTCACTTGTGAGTCATCAATCCGGTAGTGAGATGTCTCCCCGTGAGCGTTTACGGGATGGCCTGAACCGATTCGCCCTCAGGCGCGGCGACTTCGTTCTCGCCTCGGGCGCGCGTTCCAACTACTACGTCAACGTCAAGGAGATCTGCCTGAGAGGGGAGTACCTGCGACTGATCGGCGAACTGCTGTGGTCGATGATGGAACCGTACGATCCCCAGGCCGTGGGCGGGATGACGCTGGGCGCCGATCCCATCGTCTCTGCCGTCACCCTGATCGCCGCCGAACGCGGCACCGACTGCCCCGCGCTGATCGTGCGCAAGGAGATGAAGGACCACGGCACGGGCCGTCAGATCGAAGGGCCATTTGCGCCGGCCATGCGTGTCGCTGTTGTCGAGGATGTTACCACAACCGGACAGTCAGCACGGCTGGCAGCCGATGCAATCATTGCCGCTGGTGGGTCAATCGTCGGTGTCTTCTCGGTTATGAATCGGGCGGCCGGGGCCGACCGGCTCTTCGCCGCTCTCGGCTGGCCATTCCACTCGATCTTCGGATTGTCCGACCTCAATCTTTGATCACGCTCACCGTGTGATCAGGATCAGCACGCTCCCCAGCCAGAGAGCGCTGTTGATCAGCAACGGTACATCGGTCAGCAACGCCAGGGTGGGATTCCCGCCCTTTTGTTCCCCGTGAATCAGGTAGAGATAGCGGAAGACGCCGTAAAGAACGAAAGGCAGAGTCCAGATCAGCCGGTCGGTTCCGAATTTCTCCTGCGTATCGGGGGATAATGTGTAGAGAGCGTAGGCCACAACCGTCGAAGCCGTCGTGACAGCGATCAATTGATCCAGCAGTTGCGTTGAGTAACCAGCCAGCGCGGCCCGATGGCGGGTTGCCTCTCCGCCCAGTGAAACAACCTCCCACCGCCGTTTGCCGAACCCCAGAAACAACGCCAACAGCAGTGTGCATACCACCAGCCAAGGTGAGATCGCAACATGGATAGCTTCGGCACCGGCGACAGCGCGCAGGACAAATCCAAAGGCTACGGCCATGACATCGATGATGGGCACGCGCTTCAGACCGGCGGTGTAAACCACATTGATGGCAACATAGGCGAGGCAGGTTGCGAGAAACGGAATCGCCATCAAGAAAGCCGCGGCCAGCCCCCCCAACAGGAGCATGACCGCCACGGTTGCCGCGCTCGCCACGGATGTTCGCCCGGCGGCGATTGGCCGGTCGCGTTTTTGCGGATGCGCCCGGTCGCCCTCGCGGTCGCGGATATCGTTAAACAAGTAGACGGCGCTGGCCAGCGCACAGAAGATGGCGAACGCCTCGGCCGCTGAAAGGAGCGCGGCCGGATGATCGAATTGGCGGGCAAAGATCAGACCGGCGAAGACCACCGTGTTCTTCACCCATTGTGCCGGGCGCATCGAACGGACTATATCCACCATGACCGCTCTGGCCCCCCGCTCATCCGGACCGCCGAATCAACTTGGACAGGCCCCAAAGGATCAAGGCCATGGACAAAAGATACATGCCAAACCGCCCCCGGATCAGGCCCGCATTCCGCAACAGAAAAAACACCCCAATCGCAATCAGGAAGAGTCCCGGAAAGAGCCGTCGCTGATTGTCCATCGCCCTGAAGATTTCGCTCTGCCCACCAAGGCGGGTATCACCCCGCACGACCGACTACGTGCTCGATACTTTCGGCAGTTCGCGCCGCGTGGCCTTATCCGTCCTCAGTCCCAAGGCGTAGTCCGCCTGAATAAGTTTCTGGACTTCCCGCGTGCCTTCATAAATCGACGAACCCTTCGCATTGCGGTAGAAACGTTCTACCGGGAATTCATCGGAAAACCCGTACGCGCCGTGGACCTGCACCGCATCAGCGGCCGCGGCCTCGGACTGTTCGCAGGCGATCCATTTGGCCAGCGCCGTCTCGCGTGTATTGGGCTGTCCCGTGTTCTTGAGCCACGCGGCCCTCAGCCACAGCAGTCGGCTAAACTCAAACCCGGCGACCATCCGGGCGATCATCTCTTTGACCAATTGATGTTCCCCGATCGGGTGGCCAAAGGTCTTCCGCGTCTTGCAGTAATCCAGCGAAGCATCACGGCACGCACGGATCAAGCCCGTGGCGCCAGCCGCCACGGTGAAACGCCCCTGATCCAGACAAAACATGGCGATCTTGAACCCCTGGCCAGTCTCTCCCAGGACATTCTCTCGCGGGACACGCACATCTGACAGCGAAATCGAACCGGTATTTCCGGCGCGCACACCGAGCTTGCCGTGGATCGACTGCGTGGACAGACCGGGCATCCCCCGCTCAACCACGAAAGCGGTGATGCCTCCATGGTCACGACGTTTCATCTTCTCGCGGTCTGTCCAGGCGAAGACGAGCATCGTATCAGCGACATCCGCCAGCGAGATCCACATCTTCTCGCCGTTGAGGACGTAATTATCGCCATCGCGGTCAGCGGTCGTCTTGATACCAACCACATCGGAGCCGGCATCTGGCTCCGTCAGTCCAAAAGCGCCAATGCGCTCGCCGGACGCGAGGCCCGGCAGGTAATGGCGCTTCTGCTGATCATTACCCCAAGTGAGCAGAGGAAGCGATACCAACCCGACATGGACCGAGAAAATTACGCGGACCGACGTGTCGGCGTATTCGGCCTCTTCGCAGGTCAGTCCCAGAGAAATATAGTCCATTCCCGCGCCACCGTACTCTCTGGGGAGACACAACCCAAGAAGGTCAGATTTTGCCATCTTCTTCAGCAGCGTGGGATCAAACTGCGCGGCGCGGTCGTGCTCACGGATGTTGGGCATCACTTCCTTCGCGCAGAAATTCCGGACCAGTTCCTGGACGGCACGGTGCTCATCGGTTAAAGTGAAATCAATCATTGCTCTCCCCTTGTATGTTGGACAGGCCGCCATTGCGCGTCGCCTGAGTGCTCCGCGACCCCTGCGATCAGACATCCCGTTCGGACAACGTTGGATTCACCGTGCTGCGATCGCGTCGATCTCCACCAGAGCGTCCTTCGGCAGCCGCCCCACTTGAACGGTGGCTCGTGCTGGCTTGACACCCGGAAAGAACCGCTGGTAAACTTCATTCATTCGGACGAAATCACCAAGATCGACCATGTAGACTGTCGTTTTCAAGACGCGGTCCATCCCCGATCCCGCGCTTTCGAGCACGGCTTTCACATTCTCAAGCGCCTGTGCCGTCTGTGCGCCGATGTCACGAGTGGTTATCTGGCCAGTCTGGGGATCAATCGAAATCTGGCCGCTGACATAGACCGTTCCCTGGCCGTCATGAACGACACCGGGACTATAAGGCCCCACGGCGGCAGGAGCATTGGCTGGTGTAACAGAATGATGTCCCACAGGAATCTCCCTTCGCGGCATACCGGCCCCCGCGATCCACCCCAAGATGGGGACGGATGCGGCAAGGTCAATACGGAAGAACGGGAGGCAGGCAATTTACCGAACTGTCACGCCGGTATGGAGTTCGACGGCGGCATTCTGTCGCTTCAGCAAACCGATGAACGCGTCGAGGAGGATGGGATCGAACTTCCCGGCCTCGCGTCTCATGGTGACCAACGCCGGGTACCCGTCAATTGCTTCGCGGTAAACATGATGTGAGGTGATGGAGTCGAACGCTTCGGCAATCGCACAAATGCGCCCATACAGGTGAATGTCCGGGCCAGTGAGTCCGACCGGATAGCCGCTGCCATCCATGCGCTCCTGATGCTGGAGGACGGCAATCAAGACGTTGGGCCCGAACTGTCTGGTGTCGCGCAGGATCTCGACTCCCCACGCCGGCGCCCGTTTGATCAGATCATATTCTTCCTGCGTGAGGAGTCCGCGCTTCAGCAGGATACGGCGATTGATGCGTGACTGGCCGATGTCATGCAGCAGGCATCCCGCACTCAGATCATCCAAGTCATCCCGGTTGTCGATCCCCATCCGTAACGCCAGCGCGACCGACAGAAAACAGACATTCACCGCATGGGCGGCCAGGGAGAATTCATGCGCGGCGACGGCCAAAAGCTCCGTGAGCGCGCCGGGTTTCTCTCGGAGGAACCGCGCCATCTGACCGGCCACCCGCCGTGTCCGTTCCCAGATGTTGCCGGGAAGTGACAGCGAAAAGGCATCTCCCATCAGCGATAGAGCACAGCGGTAAATGATGTCCGCCCGGCGGCGAAGCGGAATCCCGGCGTGGTCGGCCACATCCCAGAGATGTGCCTCGGTGTACTCATGGTAACGCTGTTCTCCATGAGATTGCGCAGTGACGAGCACGCCTTGGACGCGCCGGTCCATCAGCGTGTGAAGCAACCGCCCATCCAGAACGACACCGGCACGCCGGAAGATCGTGACTTGTCCCTCGACCTTGATGTAAATGTCGCATGGCAGGCGCGTGCCGATCTGCAGTGTCTCCACGGGAATCGGCCGAAAAGAACCATGACCTGTCTTGCTGCGCTTAGATTCCATGGCCAAGTCTCCCGAGGTACGCGACCACAGCGTCGAACACCCCCTCTGCTGTCTTTATCGGATTCGGAGAGTCTCGATTTGAGAAGGACGTGTTTTCACGCTGCGGGCGGAGGGACGGAACTTGGACGGCAGCCATGGCAGATTCGGCAGGATTTCTGATGACGAGAATTATAGAACTGCCGCTCGCTGTGGCTTATCTTTGATACGAGAGGGTCCGGCGGACAATGCCAACACGAACGAGCACAACCGGCAGTGAGCTCTTCATTGTTGACAACAGCAATGAAGATTGGAAGGTCGTGCGATACTTGCACGACTGGTGCCGCCAACACCACCACTTGGGGTGAAATGGCAAGTCGTACTGCGAGCCATGAGACAGCAAATTGTGGTGCAGGCTTCCAGCCTGCAACCTCTCCAACAGATCCACAGACGCAGGCATGGATGCCTGCACCACAAATCCGCCTCATGGCCGAAATCGACAAGGTCATCGACGCCCATGGCGGTTGGTCCGGGGTGTTTGCGGTTGGAGATAAGAAATGACCGAACTGACAGAGCTGATCTGGTTTGTATTGCCGCCTGCCCCGTTCGCCGAAGCTGGCTGGGGGCTGGTTCCCGAGACCGGTCAACCGCCGTTCACTGACTGTAACTCTTCACGAGGTGGAGGATGCTCTGCAATGACGTTGTCACGTTGGACAAGACATCCGAATAGCGGCGGATCAGTTCGGTGTACTGCCAGCGCATGGCAAACGCTTTCGGGGGAAACTCGAAAATGTCCATCAGAACACGGCCGTGGATCTCGTCGATGTAACGGATGACGTCATAAGGATACTCGCCGGCATCCTCGTGCGTGGCTTCGCCACGGGTCAGACGGTCGCGGAACATTTCCACTTTCTCGAGGATGACCGTCCCGAAGCACCAAGGCGTCATGATGACACCGAGATTCTGACGGTCGGTGTAGAAAGACTGGATGGATTTGAGAAGGAGTTCCACAATGATGCGCCTTGCCCGGAAGTAGGAGAGCGTCTCCGGATGATCCGCTGTGCAGGTATCAATGGCGGAATGAAGACGTTCGAGTTCGACAGAGCACCGGGATCCCAAAAGCTCGAGGAACTGGTAGTAGTCCTCGAAATAAACCTTGATGTTCTCCGACAGCGTCATGATGTAGTATCCGCGGCCATCCTTTTTCACCTTGGGTTCGCTCTGGTTGGCCAATCGCGATGGCGAGAAACCGCGTTCACAAGCTGTCAATGTTGAGATCATCAGCGCTCCCTTCTCGGGTTGATCGTGTCTCTTGCTTGTCTATGGGCAACATCCATGCCGCCCACCGGGAGGCCGATGCCATAGCAACATGGCCCACCGGGAAGTTGACCGAGAGGGGACCGGCAGCAGCCAACACGCGAGACTGTAAGGAGATACGGGGTCGAAGCAGACGTCACATCCCACACCCCCATGGGAGGACCGAAGGCGGAAACATGAAAACACATTCTTTCCCCTTGGTTGTGACGCACCTCTGATTTCATTTTGCGCAAAGTGTTTCACCACGCGCGGGGACGAAAGAAGGGCTGGTCATGATGGATCAACAGGATACGCCGGGGATGCCCGGCCGCGTACTGGCAGTGGACTATGGACGCCGTCGCGTCGGGTTGGCCATCTCCGACCCGACCGGCACCATCGCGACCGGACTTGAAACGTTGGAAGTCTCCAGTGAAACCGAAGCCGTGAAGAGAATCGCGAGCGAACGCAGCCGCTGGGAGTATTGTAGGATCATTGTCGGCCTCCCGTTGCGAACCACCGGGCAGGCCGGACAGATGGCCACCGAGGTGTTGTCCTTTGCTGAGAAGTTGCGCGCGGCATCCGGCGTCCCGGTCGAGACGATTGACGAACGCTTCACATCGGCAGAGGCCCAGCGAATGCTCCACGAGACAGGACGCAAGCTGAAAGGGAACAAAGGTCAGGTCGATCGCCTGGCAGCAGAAGTTCTGCTCCGCTATTACCTCGAGACTCATCCGACCGCGGGGTGACCGTGACGAATAGCCGCCCCCGAATCACCACCACGGAAGGATTGATGGAACTGGCGCGCGAGCTCACCGCTTTTGTGCTCGCCCTGATCCTGCTCGTCCCGGCGGGATTTATCCGCCTGATCGACACGATCAGTTCCCGGATCATCAGAAGACGCGGCGGATTGGACTGACGATGTGGTGAAACTGACTCTCAGCGTGATTCTGGCCGGACTGATCCTGACGGCGGCAGTGGCATATCTCGCCTATGATCCAATTCCCCTGTCAGAGACATTTAGGCTCACGATCCACAAGGGCGCCACGACAATCCAGGTCGCGGCCAGCTTGGACAGTCTGGGGCTGCTGCGCTCTAAACGACTCTTCAAATGGTGGGTCAAGTATCAGAAGATTGACCGGCGACTGCGTCCGGGGCGCTACACATTCGCTGGTCCGACGGCGATGGCCGATGTTGTCTATGCGTTGCGCCGGGGAGACGTCGCCATCAAGATCACGATTCCCGAGGGATGGACGAACCGGAAGATTGCCGCCCACCTCGCCGCTGAACTGGGTATCGATTCAACACGATTAGTCGCCCTCACGCGTGATTCGGCCCTCGTGCGTCGTGAAAACGTTCCCATCGATCAAATGGAAGGGTATCTGCTGCCCAACACCTACGAGTTCTACTGGGGAATCGACCCGGTCGAGATCATCAACCGGATGGTACAAGACAACCGAGCGCTCTTCCCGGGCGCACTTGACCACCGCATGGATTCGCTGGGGTGGAATCGCCATACCACGCTGACGCTGGCGTCGATGATCGAGGCAGAGACGGCTAATGCTGATGAGCGGCCACGCGTGTCGGCGGTTTTTCACAACCGCATGAAGCGGGGGATGCCGATGCAATGCGACCCGACCGTGGTCTACGCGATCGGCGGCCTGACCGATGGGCGCTCGCTTTCGAGCAAGGATCTCGAGTTTCCTTCGCCGTACAACACTTACCTAAACACGGGTCTTCCCCCCGGCCCGATTTGCAATCCCGGTCGTGCCGCAATCCTGGCAGCCCTGTACCCTGACTCCAGCGACGACCTCTACTTCGTCGCCGACGGCCGGGGTCACCATATCTTCTCGAAAACGCTCGATCAGCACAACCTCGCCCGGCTGCAGGTACGGAGGGAGCATAACGGGAGTTAGCGACGGACTGACGATCAGCCAGAAGTCAATGCTGGAGAATTACTTAAACAATCACCGGGTAGCTGCGGGACGCGAAAGAGTTCAAGACGCGCAGAAATCCCTTGCGGCGGGGCTTGCGTAATATACCTTCGACGCGACGGAACTTCTTCTTTGTGGAAGGGTTAAAGAAACTTGTTGCCATAAAGCCCCATGAATCGGGGAGATTGAGCAGTTAACCATTTCACCTTAACGGAGGCAGAACGGCATGTTGAAACGCACAATCGTCTTCGGCTCGATTCTGGCTGTTTTAGTCGCCATGGGATCGACGTCGGCTTTTGCCCAAGGGGACAAAGCGGCCGCAAAGACCAGCGCGACACCGAAGGCAACCACAGAAAAAGTGGCAACCAAGGCTCCCCACGCGGCTGCCACACATAGTAGTGTCGCGGCCAACGAGATCGCTGTCTGCGGCTGTGGCAAGGTGTTCGTCCCGGACGCCAACACCAAGTACGTCGAGCACAATGGCAAGAAGTACGCCTGTTGCTCCGATGGATGTCACAAGATGGCCATGGCCGATCCGGCCGCCGCCTGCAAGATGGCCGATGACAACACCGCCAAGGTGATGTCTCAGCTCAATCCGCCGAAGACCGAGCCGGAGTCCACGCCGAAAACCAACTGACACCCGGGTGTTTTCGTCTTCGCAATCAGTTCGGCTTGAAAAACCCCTGCACTTGTGTGCGGGGGTTTTTGCTTGGTTTCTGTTTCACGCTCTCTGTCAGACGTCGCATACTGACACCGTGACGATCGGCACCAAGAGACCGAGATTGCTTGTGCGCCTGAAATCGGTGGCGGAAAACCTGCGCCGGAAGATCAAGGTGTATCAACTGGTGATGACGGATTCCCGCAGTCCCAAGTTTGCGAGGTGTCTCCTGTGGCTGGCGGTGGGATATACGCTGATGCCCTTCGACATCATCCCCGATTTCATCCCGGTCATCGGGCATGTCGATGATGCCGTGATCGTCCCGCTCCTCGTGTTTCTCGCTCTGCGAATCATCCCCGCTGAAGTCATGGAAGACTGCCGCCGGAGAGCGGAAGAGGCATGACCCGGGTCTTATGCAGCGCTCGTGCGTCCTGCGCGGCCCCAGCGGTGGGTGATGGCGCCGACAATGACCCCGGAAAACAGGGCGGGCAACATGATCGAAATGAACTCCTGGGCGGGAATGGCGGTCAGGAGGCTGACACCGAGGTAAACGATGACGCCGCGCAGGATGCCGGTGCGCAGCGAGACTCCTGCACGGTTGGCGAAGCCGGTCAACAGGCCAGCCAGCATACCGCGTATGACGGCGCCGAACAGATAGAACCAGATGTTCTCGTCGCTCGACGACAGGAACATCTCCAAGACCCATTCGATGAGTCCGGCAATCGGACCGACCCAGAACCCCAGCCACCACTTGCGCACGTCCGCTCTCCCCTGCAATCTGTCGCCTTGCCGGATCGAGTCAGATCCGATGAAGCGACAACAAGATGACAGATTAACTGGAGCCATTGCCGCAGCCAAACCCTTTTCAGCAAACAGTGACAAACTTTCGCGGTGTGGCCGGCGCACGGCGGAGCGAAAGATCTGAAACCATCCTATGAGCGATTCGGCCTCTGCAACCGGGACCGTTGTTTGGCACACACCACTTGCCGGGTTGACTTGCGCTCCGGTTCGGTCCACCTTAGCGTACGATCCCATCAGGAGACTACGAATGCCCAGCCGTCTGTTTGAACAGCTTTCATCCCTGACGACCGAAGCGCAGGACTCGAAGTACAGACGTCTGGACCGAGAGCCGCTGCGAAAGATTCTCCAGCGTATCAATGACGCCGATCGGACTGTTCCGGAAGCGGTGCGACGCTGTCTTCCGCAGATCGAACAGGCAACCCGTTTGGTTATCGACACGTGGCAACAGGGTGGACGTCTGCTCTATGCGGGCGCCGGCACATCGGGGCGGTTGGGCGTTCTCGATGCTTCCGAACTGCCACCGACGTTCGGACTGGATCACCGGCGGGCGGTGGGGCTGATCGCCGGAGGACACGGGACGTTGATTCGTTCGCGCGAAGGCGTGGAAGACTCGGCATCCAGCGGCGCTCGTGCGGTGTCCCGAGCCCGTGTGGGCACAAAGGACTGCCTTATTGCGATTGCCGCCTCGCGGCGGACTCCCTACACACTGGGAGCGCTGAGCCAAGCAAAGAAACGCGGCGCTCGGACCATCTTCCTCGTCGCCAACCCAAAACCGGTGGCCGGGACATTCGAAAGCGCCGACGTGACCATCGCTGTGGTCGTCGGGCCGGAGGTTGTCGCCGGTTCGACACGGATGAAAGCCGGCACCGCGCAAAAGTTGGTGTTGAACATGATCACCACGGCCGCCATGGTGCAGTTGGGCAAGACCTATCAAAACTGGATGGTCGATCTGCAAGCGACGTCAGAGAAACTGCGCGAACGTTCCAAGCGCATCCTCTGCCTGACCGCCGGCATCGAATATGACGCGGCAGCCGCCCTGCTGCAACGGGCTCGTGGCTCGGTCAAACACGCATTGGTCATGGCGAAGTTGAACTGCACGGCGCGCGAGGCCAACCGGCGGCTGAAAGCCGCCGGGGGATTCGTCTATCGCGCGCTAAGGACAAAGTAGCAACCCGCTTGCGCGGATCGGAGCCGATTGAACCGGCATCAACCCCGCACGCCGTGCGGGGCCAATCCGCGCATGGTCTCACTTCGGTCTGTCTGAACGCCCCTCAGAATGCGTATTATGGATGAACTTCTGCCCTGACCGGCAGCAAGGAGGGTGTCAGAGTATGCCGTTTTGCCCAAGGTGCCGTTGTGAGTATATTGAGGGTCAAACCGAGTGCGCCGACTGTAGCGTAACACTGGTCGATGAGTTGCCTTCGGTGGAACCAAAGACAAAGGATCTTGACGAAGCCCGCTTTGTCGCCTTTCGCTCCTATCCCTCCCGCATGCACGCGGAGATGGTGCAGGAGGCTCTCGCCAACGAAGGAATCCCGTCGGTGATCCGGGGCACGGAGCTGTTCGGCACAGTCACCGGGATCGGAACAGCCGTCGCGCCCAAGATGTTCCTTTGTGTGCACGAAGGCGAAGAAGCGAAAGCCGCCCAGATCGCCGATGGCATCATCGATCCACTGTGAAAATCGGCATCGAGGATACGTTCCGAGCGGCGTCATCGAGTCTTAAACAATGGCTGGCAAACGCGAGTGCCCCTCCTGCGCATCCGAAATCCCGTCCGACATGGATCGGTGCTTCATCTGCGGGTACGAGTTCGCAGGCAGGCCATCCCATCGGTCCTGGCGGCTCTGGGTCGCGTTGTTGTTGCTGATTGTGTTCCTATACCCTCTGATTCGCATGATGCTCCATCCATGGTGAACCAT
>JAVHPP010000025.1:0-4456 GCA_036170655.1 Candidatus Zixiibacteriota bacterium
CTGATTCTGGTTGTAGGTCGCGAGCGTCGGTCTGTCCTCCAGAAGAATCGTCTTCGTGCGGATAAACGCGTGCATGTGGGAATCAGCCAGATGATGGATGACCTGCCGCCCTGTCCATTTCCCCGGACCGTACGGCGTGTCCAGTTGTGAGTCGTTGAGTCCCTTCACCGCTGCTTCGATCATTTCCGGCAGACCCCGGATCTTGCCGATCATCTCTCGTCGTTCCTGTGCTGTGTGCATCTGATGCCTCCGTGCTCAAGCCCCTGTGATTGACGTATTCTTCTTCGATCAGACGAAACTCACGGCCAATATACGCGCCTGCCGTGAAGGGGAAAGTGCTCTTTCGCCGTGATGACCGGTTCGCCGGGCAGACGGCCCAAATGAGTTGACAGCTGCGATGTCTCCCTGTATGATCAGGTCTATGATGCGGGCGAAGCTGCTGGTCCCGATTCTCATCATCGTCACGATGGGCTGTGCAGCGCGTGCTGGCGATGCGGAAGGTTCTCGGAACGGAGACGTGCCCGGTCCTTATGTCTGGCCGCTGGCCGGACAGACAAATATCAGTGCTGGTTTCGCTGACTACCGGACACGGCACTTCCACGGGGGCATCGACATCTCGACCGGCGGCAAAGAAGGGCTCCCCGTGCGGGCCGCGGATTCCGGCTGGGTCCTGCGCGTGTCCACTTCATGGTGGGGATTCGGCAAGGTTGTGTACCTGCAACTCGCCGGCGGACGAGTGGCCGTCTATGGCCATCTCTCTGAACTGGCGCCCAAGATTCAAACGTACGTCGAGGACAACCAGTATGCGGCCAAGCGCTACCTGCAGAATCTGCTGCCCGCGCCGGGCCAGATTCCCATCGCGCGCGGCGAACTGATTGGCCATACCGGTCAGACCGGCGCCGGGCCGCCGCATCTCCACTTCGAGTTGCGCACAAATGCAAACCGCCCAATCAATCCGCTCGTCTCGGTGTTCAGCAAGCCCGATCAGTATGCTCCGGTTATTCATTCCGTGACACTGATCCCCCGCCAGCCCGGTCGATGGGATGAGCCTCTCTCCACAGTTAATGGATTCCTGACGTCGCGCACCTTTGAGTTCACTGGTCTCGCCGGCAGCCGCGTGCTGGCATCGAAGCCGTCTGTCGATGGCATGGTTGGCCTCTCGCTGCGCGCGGACGACATCATCGACGGTCCGAATTGGGTCGTATCGGCCTACCGCTGCCGTCTCTTTGTCAACGACGAATTGATCTGCGAGGTGCGCCATGATTCGATCGATTACAACGACACGCGCTTGATTGATCTGGAGCGCCTCCACGATAACCATCCGGGAATCGCCGAACGGCCCATCAATTTGTTCCGCCTGCCGGGCAACCGGCTCTGGAACTACACGGGAATGACCAACGATGGCTGGCTGCAAACAGGAAAGACGCTGCGCACGGGCGCCAACAATCTCCGGATCGAAGTTTCCGACGCGGCGGGCAACAGTTCATTCGCCGACTTCGAGCTGATCGCCGAACCGCCATCGGCTCTCCGGGATACCGGGATCGTCAAACAAACGTCCCCGTCCTCGCCGACGGTGCGCGATATCGACTGGAACAGCAACGGCGCAATTCTGGAGATTGGGCGTATTCCCCGGCAGCCGCTCTCGTGTTTTCTCGATCAGGCGATGACGCGGCCGCTGGCAACCGGCGACTTGGGCGCGGGCAAGGCCGGCGCCTGGATTCCGGCCGCAGCGATCTCCTCGCCTGACACGATATGGATTCTCTCCGGGAGCCATGCACTGCCGCAAGTGCTGTCCGTGCACTCCATCTCTACCGCCGACGGTGGCACTTTGGTGTCGTCCGATGGCCGCGCATCGGCACAGTTTGGCCCCGAGGATCTCTACGAATCCGCTCTGCTCCGTTTGATCAACGAACAGGCTCCCGCCAAAGCGCGCAAACCCATGACCGATGTCTACACGCTTCAGCCCGTCGATCTGCCTTTGGCCCGCGCCGTGCGGTTCACGTTGTCTTATGATGGTCTGCCCGTCGATCCACAGCGCATCGCGCTCTACCGCCTGCGTCCCGAAGGCGGTTGGGACTTCATCAGCGCCGAACACGCCGCCAGTGAAGGAGCGGTCACCGGAAAGATTGAAATGCCCGGCTCGTACGCCTTGCTCGTTGACCAGACGCCGCCGGTCATCAGCAAGATGACGCCAGCCAAAGGGACGCCGACGCACGACAAACAGCCGCTCATCGGCTTCTCGCTCTCTGACGATCTGGCGGGGATCGGTTCGGATGCCGACGTGACGCTGACCATCGATGGCAACTGGACGGTGGTCGAATACGATCCGGAAACGTTGCAGGCAAAGGCCCGGCCACGCCAGCCGCTCCCGCCCGGTGACCATCACGTCGAGATCTCGGCGAAGGATCGGATGGGGAACGAGACGAAGTTCCAGCGCACGTTGACCATCCTGAAGTAGTTCGCGGCCACGAGTGTCGATGCGGCACGTGCCTGTGGTGTTCGTGGCAATCCTGCTGGACGGCAATAGTCCCATTTTCATCTGGTAGCCTAGACCGTGGTCTGATTGCGGTGAATGTCTTCGTATCCATCGGTAGATCGCCCTTTCAGGGCTGTGAAGAATTGGAACTGGCCTGACCCAGGGCGTTGCCCTGGGCTGTTGTAGAATGCCCTTTCAGGGCAAGGTCTGATGACCCTGCGTCGTTCCGCGTTTATGATCCTGCCGTCGTTCCGTGATCGAAGCGGGGCTGAGTGCCCCTGAAAGGGCGACCCACGAGGATGACGCCGTCGTTCTGCCCTTCCCCTGAAAGGGGCATCTAACTCAGCCCAAGGCAACGCCCTGGGTAACCGGATCTGTGGAAGCACGAGCCCTGAAAGGGCGACCTACGTGGAGGTAATCAGTTCACCCCAGCGTCAGTTTCCCCGAACGTCTGTTGATGCGTGTGGGGTAGCGACCGCTGAAACAGGCGGTGCAGAACGATGTCTTGGGATGGGACGAGAGGGACAACATCCCGTCCAACGAGAGATACCCGAGCGAATCGACACCAAGATAACGCTTGATCGCCGCGACCGTGCGCGTCGACGCGATGAGTTCGCGCTTGGTCGGCATGTCGATGCCATAAAAACAGGGCGAGATAATCGGCGGCGAGGCGACCCGGAAATGCACTTCCCGCGCGCCGCTGTCAAAGATCATGCGCACCAGCTTGCGGGCCGTAGTGCCGCGCACAATGGAATCGTCCACGACCACTACGCGCTTCCCTTTCAGCACGCCGCGCACCGTGTTGAACTTGATCTTCACGTCCAAATCGCGCATGGACTGATCGGGCAGGATAAATGTCCGCCCCACGTAGTGATTGCGGATCAAGCCCACCTCGAGCTTCAGCCCCGATTGCTCGGCGTACCCCAGCGCGGCCGTGTTGGAGGAGTCCGGCACCGAAATGACAATGTCGGCGTCGGCGGGCTGCTCGATGGCCAGTTGCCGTCCCAGACGGCGCCGAACCTTGTCGACGCTCTCCGTATAGATCATCGAATCCGGACGGGCAAAGTAGATGTACTCGAAGATGCAGAATGAACGCCGGCCGTTCGTTGGCATCATTGTTGATGTCAGCCCCTTGTTCGAAATCGCGATGATCTCTCCGGGCGCGACATCACGCACATAACGTGCGCCGATGATGTCGAAGGCGCAGGTCTCCGATGCCACGACCCAAGTGCCGTTGCGCTTGCCGAGCGCCAGCGGCCGAAACCCCTGCGGATCGCGCGCGGCAATCAACTGATCGGCGGTGAGAAAGACAAAGCAGTACGCCCCTTCGACCCGTGCCAGCGCATCCGCCAGCCGCGAGACCACGTTGCGTTTCTGCGAACGCGCATACAGATGCAGAACGAGTTCCGAGTCTGATGACGTCTGAAAGATCGCGCCGCCGGATTCGAGAAACGTCTTCAGGTCACCGGCATTGGTGATGTTGCCGTTGTGCGCCGCCGCGAGCTGACGATACTTGAACCGCATCAAAAGCGGCTGTGCATTGCCGAGCGTCGAAGTGCCGGTCGTCGAGTAACGGTTATGTCCGATGGCGGCGAAGCCATCGAGGCTCTTCAGCAGAGTCCGGTCGGGGAAAACCGCTGACACCTCGCCCATGCCTTTGTGCACGCGCACAATCTCGCCGTCGGATGTGGCAATGCCGGCCGATTCCTGCCCACGGTGCTGCAACGCGTACAGCCCGAAATACGTCATCTCCGCCGCCTGACGGCTGCCAAAGATTCCAAAAACGCCGCATTCGCAGGCCGGCTTGTCCAGATCGCGGGCGGCGAATCTCCGCCCCTGATCCCCGCCTCCGTCATTCTCGGCGGCGCATTGCAACTCCCGCTCCCGGAGGGAGAAGATCCGCTGTCCTGTTGTTATTGATCCTTGCATAAGGAATGGGGCAACCCGCAAGTGACGTGGCCTGTGTAGGGGCACGGCTTG
>JAVHPP010000026.1:0-19457 GCA_036170655.1 Candidatus Zixiibacteriota bacterium
GATGAGACCGATGGCAATCGGAATTGAGGTCGTGCCGGCGTTGAATTTGTTCAGCTGCGGCACGACACCCGGGAACAGGTATCCTGCCCCCACACCCAGCGCCATGGCGAGAAAGATCCAGACGGTTAGGAACCGGTCGAGGAAGGAGAGGCGGCGGTTAGTCGGCAACACTCCCTCGGATAGAAGTTGGCGCACTCAACACCGTTGCCAACCGGCACGATCCCTCTTTAATCAGCGCTTCCAATCGCTGGCGATCGCTGCGGAACGGTTCCGATTGCTCCCACTCCCCGCGCAGGGCTTCGAGCACACGGCTGGCGGTCGGACTCAAGTCATGCCGCAGTGAGTAGAAGGCCCATGTCCGTTCGCGCCGGTATTCGACCCACGCCGCATTCTTGAGGTAGGCGAGGTGACGCGAAATCTTTGGCTGTCCTGTGCCAATCACATGCTCGAGGTCACAAACACATATTTCCTTGTTGTATGACAACAGGTTAAGCAGCCTGAGTCGAGTTGGGTCGGCTAACGCACGCAGGTCAGAGACAATCTTTTCCATAATCATCCGTCTATACGTATTGACGAATTGATTGTTTGCCAAGGCTTCGCAATCTCCGGTAGGGCATTGCGAGTCTCTGACATCCATTTTTTCGATTTCGCACACTTAAAGGATCATTCGTCTCATCGCGAGCGCCACCCATCCTTAGAAGGAAACGCCTTGGAAGCGCTGAACCCAGACTGGGAACGGTTTTTCAGGCGACCGTCAGACTGACAAGTCCGTGACAAACAACAGGTCCCCCAGATCTTGACAATCAGAGAGGATAGTTTCATGAAAGTATTGACATTGACGGACGACCCTGCGTAGATAACGGCAGTGAGATCGGGGTGAACATGAATGTCATGTTCTGCCTATGATAATGGGCTGCGGCTTGGCAAGGAGACCGGAATGAAAGAATCAACTTCGAAGCATGAATCTACGGCTGACGACACGGTTGTCGAACAACGAAAGACTTTCGTCGCGTTCGTCAAGCGACGCGGACTCAAACGCTCGTCACAGCGCGGGACCGTGGTCGATCTCTTCCTCAACAACACACAGCATGTGTCCTGCGATGATCTCTACAGTATTGTCCGCAAACGCGGGCTCAAGATCGGATACTCGACGGTCTACCGGACACTGAAGCTGCTCACCGCCGCCAATCTGGCGCGTGAGGTCAACTTTGGGGACGGGGTGACACGGTTCGACCACAACTACTCGTTTAATTTCCAGAACCACTATCACCTGATTTGCATGACCTGCGGTGATACGGTCGAATTCACGAGCAAGGAGATCGAGAAGAACCAGAAGGACATCGCCAAAAAGTTCGGCTTCGGGCCGCAGTATCACAAACTTGAGATCTACGGGCAGTGCCGCGCCTGCCGCTCCGCGAAGGACTGACCCGGGACGGCAGCCCGGTTTTGCGGCCATCGTCGTGTCGCGACACAATACCGGACTGTCTTAGTCGACATTAGACCCATGGCCACTCCCGTCGCAACGTCGCCCTCACCTGCCCCGCCCGCTACTGCTGTACGTTCGATTGTTCTGGTCGGCAACCCCAATGTCGGAAAGAGTGTCATCTTCTCCTACCTGACGGGGAAGTATGTCACCGTGTCCAATTACCCCGGGACGACGGTCGAGATCACACGCGGAAAGGCCCGCGATCTCGTCCCCGGCATCGACGTGATCGACACGCCGGGTGTGCAGTCGCTATCGCCAGAGTCGGAGGATGAGCGCGTCACACGCGACGTTCTTCTCTCAAACCGGAATACCACCGTCCTCTTGGTCGCCGACAGCAAGAATGCGCGTCGTACGCTGACTCTGCTTGTGACAGTCCTGGAATTGGGACGCCCCGTGGTTGTCGCGCTCAACATGTCCGATGAGGCGAAGTCGCGCGGAGTCACGTTCGATGCGGATTCGTTTTCCGGTATCACAGGGGTCGCCGCCATACCGACAGTGGCAGTGGAAGGCCGCGGACTGGACAAAGTAAAGAAAGCTCTGCTACGCGCCAGAACATGCCCCGAACCGGTCCGTTATCACCCAACGGTTGAAAGAGCAGTCGAGACATTGAGTGAGACCTTGCCCCGGACTAACATCGGTCCGCGCGCCCTGATTTTGGGTCTCTTGGCTGGCGATCCGGATCTGGCTGCCTTTCTGCGCGAATCGGTGACGGCCGACTTCTGGACTATGGTGGAGCACCACAAACAAGAGATCCGCCGCGCGTGCGGCCGCAGTCCTGCGGCAGTTATCGGTGGTGTGCGGCGTGCATGGGTCGAACAGATGGCGACCCGAATCTCGCACACCAATGAGCAGGGCCCGGAGTCCTGGACGGACAAGCTGGGACACTGGTCAATGCATCCCATCTGGGGCCTGCCGATCCTGCTTGGCGTACTGCTGGCCGTGTTCTGGTTTGTCGGCTTGTTTGGCGCCGGGACGGCGGTCAACTTTCTGGAAAACGTGATCTTCGGCAAGTACCTGAATCCCTGGGCGACGTCGCTGGTCCATCTCGTGCCTTGGACATTCGTCCAGGATCTGCTGGTCGGCCCGTACGGTGTGATCACGATGGCGCTGACCTACGCTTTTGCGATTGTGCTGCCTGTGGTGGGCACATTCTTCCTCGCGTTCGGCGCGCTGGAAGACTCCGGCTATCTGCCACGGCTCGCGGTAATGGTCGATCGCCTGTTCCGGGCAATGGGACTGAATGGACGCGCGGTCCTGCCGATGGTTTTGGGACTGGGATGCGACACAATGGCGACGCTGACCACGCGCGTGCTGGATACCAAGAAAGAGCGCGTGATCGTAACGCTCCTGCTGGCGCTTGGCGTGCCCTGCTCGGCACAAATGGGCGTGATCCTGGGGATGCTCTCCGGACTGGCATTCTCCGCCACGATCATCTGGGTCGGGATCGTTCTCGGTGTATTATTCAGTGTGGGATTGTTGTCGTCGAAATTGCTGAAGGGGGAACGCTCCGATTTCATTCTGGAAATCTCGCCGTTGCGCTGGCCCAAGATCGGGAATATCGCCTCCAAGACGCTCGCGCGGATGGAATGGTACTTGAAGGAGGCGGCGCCGTTGTTTGTCTACGGAACAATTCTTCTCTTCATCATGGACAAGGCCAGTCTCCTGCCATGGATCGAGCGGGCTTCCGCTCCGGTGATCAAAGGGCTCCTGGGGTTGCCGCGGGAGGCGACGCAGGCGTTCATTGTCGGGTTTCTGCGGCGTGACTATGGCGCTGCCGGTCTATTTGTCCTGGCTCGGAATGGCGGTCTGGATCCGATCCAGGTTGTGACATCGCTGATCACAATTACCTTGTTCATGCCGTGCATAGCGAATTTCTTCGTCGTGATCAAAGAGCACGGTATGAAAGCGGCGATACTGATGGGTTTGTTTATCATCCCCTTCGCGCTTTTGATCGGCGGGGCAGTCAATTTCACTCTTCGGGGGGTCGGATGGACCGGATGACCTGCCCGCTGTGCGGTCTGGAGTTCGAAATCAACGCCAATACGCGCTGCGCCGGATGTTTCCTGAAAAAGAACTGCGAGAAGATCTGTTGTCCGCGGTGCGGGTACGAGACGGTGGCGGAATCGTCGATTGTGGGGTTTGCGAAGAAGCTCTTCGGCAAGCGGCCGAAGGGATCCGCGTGAGGGGTTCGTGCCCAAACCGGAGGACTGTAGGGGCACGGCTTGCCGTGCTCACAGATGTCGGGGTGATCGGACCGGGCACGGCAAGAAGTACCCCTACAATGACCCAATCACTGACCAACTCAAGTCGACTCTTGTGCAGGATTCAATGAATGTGTGACTTCGTACCCCGTCTCGACTGAAGCCCCCCATGCACTCCGACCACGGACACAAACGCGACGAGATACTCGAGGCCCTCTGGACGATGGCCGAAGATCAGCTGCAGACACGGGCGGATCTCGCGGCGCGCATGGAATCAACACGGCTTGATGAGATTCTCGCCGAAATGATCGCCGCAGGAGACGTCGCATACGACGGCGACAAAATCATTATTACCGAGTCGAGCCACCCCCGTGCGGCGGAGATTATCCGGCGCCACCGTCTCGCGGAACGGCTCTTCTGCGATTTGTTCGGCTTAGAAGAGCAATCATGGGAGGCCACGGCCTGTACCTTTGAACACATTCTGGATGAGAAAGTCACGGAGTCGGTGTGCAGCTTTCTCGGTCATCCGCCTGTGTGTCCCCACGGCAAGCCCATACCTCCGGGACGATGCTGCAACGGTGACCGCAAGCCGATTGAGCCATTGGTTGTTCCGCTTAAAGAACTGAAGGTTGGACAGGGCGGCAGGATCGTTTTCATCACTCCGCGCACCGCACGGCGGTTGAGCCGCCTCGCATCATACGGTGTCGTCCCGGGATCAGAACTGACGTTGCATCAACGGTTCCCCTCGTATGTGATCCGCATTGACCAGACCGATGTCGCTCTCGAAGGTGAAATCGCCAAAGAGATTTTTGTGAGGGTGGAGCGGGGATAGGGACGTTAGGCGTGAATGCGTGCCGCTGACCTTTGCGCTTGTTGAAAAACCGGGCGGACAGGAGTGTCCGCCCCACCAAGGAATCAGAATCTGCAGGCCGGACACTCTTGTCCGGCTTTTTTCAACAGACCTTGAATTCAGCGGCACACATATCCTCAACGATTCAGAGTATCACGGTCACGGACACCCAACCGCCGGTTCGGTTGAAGAGTTGATTAAGACTTTGAGATAGATAGATTGCAGGTCGGGAGCGAATGGATGCCCGAACTTCCCGACATCGTCGTGTACATCGAGGCCCTGGAACGTCGCATTCTCGGTCGGCCAATTGAGAAGATTGATATTCGCAACCCGTTTGTGTTGCGAACGGCCAGCCCGCCGATTGTCGCAGCACAGGGCCGGTGCGTGGCTGACCTGCGTCGGATCGGCAAGCGCATTGTCCTTGGCCTTGATGGCGGTCTGTTTGTCGTGATCCATCTGATGATTGCTGGCCGATTGCGCTGGCGTGCCCCCGGAACAAAACCGGTGGGCGGCAAATTGACCCAGGCGGCATTCCACTTTCCCCATGGAATTCTCTTCCTGACCGAGGCCGGGACGAAGCATCGTGCCTCGATCCATCTGGTTCAGGGAGAAGACGGCCTGCAGCCATTCGAGCGCGGCGGTCTTGAAGTGCTGGAGGCAACGATCGATGCTTTCGCATCGTCTCTCCGCGCCGAGAATCACACTCTGAAGCGCGCCCTCACCGACCCGACTTTATTCAGCGGCATCGGCAACGCCTATTCCGATGAAATCCTTCACCGCGCGCGCCTTTCGCCACTCACACTCACCGGCCGGATCTCGGATAGTGACATTGCGCGGCTGTTCGATTCGACGCGTGATACGCTGGCCGAGTGGACTCGACGCTTGCGTGCCGAATGCGGCGATCAGTTCCCGGAGGATGTGACCGCATTCCGCGAGGGCATGGCCGTGCACGGTCGATTCGGTCTCCCCTGCCCGGACTGCGGCGCGCCGGTGCAGCGAATCCGTTATGCTGACAACGAGACCAACTACTGCTCGCGCTGCCAGACCGGCGGAAAACTCCTCGCGGACCGGGCACTGTCACGTTTGCTCAAGTCAGACTGGCCGAAGTCGATCGATGAATTGGATGCGTGATGGATGGATAGCGCCGGATGGCTGTCGAGCGGAGAGGCATCGCGCCGACGCCCGCGTGCCACTGACCTTGGTCAGTGGTTTTCCCCCCGTGCAACCCACTGACTGAAGTCAGTGGCACACAGAAATTCGAACGGGAGTATCCAGGCCACCCGCCGCGGTGGTGGAGTGGATTGAGGGCTGGTACAACCGGGAACGCATGCACAGCAGCCTGGACGATCTCAGTCCGGTTGAGTTTGAGGAGCAGTTGGAAGGAAAATCTATCTAACCGAGTGTCAACGAAAACGGGGGAAGATCAATGCTGAAAACGGGCCAATCTGCGATGCCGCGTCTGCTCCTATCCGCGAGCCCCCTATCGTATACTTGAGAAGCCTTCGCTACTGCGTGCCACGCGATATGCGTGTGACGCCATTGTGTCCTCGGGTACACAGAGTGATATCTCCGCGTGGCCGCAATCTGTGATTGCGGTCGCCCGGAGGCCGATTAGGGGGCTTCGTTTGGGCGGCGCAGATTGAACTTGTGTGGAGATTCCGCAGATTAGGGAGATTGTCGCGGCACGAGGCGGCTTCAGTTTTCGGCCTTTGGCCGACAGCGATCGGAGATCGCTGCCACGCTTGCCAAAGCAAAAGCTCCTGTCGGAAACAAGGGCTTTCGCATTCACGTTGCTTTCCCGCCGAGGCGGTGGGCGGAGCCCACCCTACTTTGGCCCGATCATTTTTTCAGGACGGACTTTCTGGTCGAAGTCTTCGCCGGTCATGAGGCCGAGGGCGATGGCGGCCTCGCGCAGCGTGGTGTGTTCGGCGTGGGCCTTCTTGGCGATCTTGGCGGCGTTGTCGTAGCCCACGTGCGGGTTGAGCGCAGTCACCAGCATCAGGGAGTTTTTCAGATAGTAGTCGATCTTCTCGCGGTTCGGCTCGATCCCCACGGCGCAATGCTCATTAAAGGATTCGCAGGTGTCGGCCAAGAGGCGGATCGACTGCAGGAGATTGTAGATGATCACCGGTTTGAAGACGTTCAGCTCGAAGTTGCCCATCGCGCCGCCGGTGTTGATCGAGACGTCGTTACCCAAAACCTGACAGCAGACCATGGTCATGGCTTCGCACTGTGTCGGATTGACCTTCCCCGGCATGATCGAGCTGCCCGGTTCGTTTGCGGGGATCGTGAGTTCTCCGATGCCGCAGCGCGGACCGGAGGCCAGCCAGCGGATGTCGTTGGCAATTTTCATCAGCGAACAGGCCAGCGTCTTCATCACGCCGGAGGCCTCGACGACCGCATCGTGCGCCGCCAGCGATTCGTACTTGTTGGGCGCGGTCACAAACGGCAGCCCCGTCATCTCGGCGATCTTCCGCGCCGAGCGGACGGCGAACTCCGGATGCGTGTTCATGCCGGTCCCGACGGCGGTTCCACCCAGCGCCAGTTCATAGAGATGGGGCAGACAGTTATCGATCCGGCGGAGACCGTTGGTGAGCTGTTGCACATATCCCGAAAACTCCTGACCGAGCGTGAGCGGGACAGCATCCATGAGGTGTGTGCGCCCGATCTTGATGACGTCGCGGAAGGCGTCGGATTTCTTCTGCAACGTGTCTCTCAGGCGCGTCACCATCGGAATCAGACGGCGGTTGATCTCCGAGGCCGCGGCGATGTGCATCGCGGTCGGGAACGTATCGTTGGAGGACTGCGCTTTGTTGACGTCATCGTTGGGATGGATCGGTTTCTTCGAGCCCATGACGCCACCGGCCATTTCGATGGCGCGGTTGGAGATCACCTCGTTGGCGTTCATGTTGGTCTGCGTGCCCGAGCCGGTCTGCCAGACCACGAGCGGGAAATGGTCGTCGAGCGTCCCAGAGATGACCTCATCGGAGGCCCGGGCGATCAGATCGGCCCTTTCAGCAGGCAACGTTCCCAGTTCCTGGTTGGTCAGGGCTGCCGCCTTCTTCAGAACGCCAAGCGCGCGGATGATTTCGCGCGGGAACCGTTCGCCGCCGATCTTGAAGTTCTGGCGGGACCGTTCCGTCTGTGCGCCCCAGTAACGGTCGGCTTGGACTTTGACTTGCCCCATGCTATCGGTTTCGATTCGATATTCCATCGCTCCTCCTTGTCTGATTACGGCAAGAGATAGAAAGGCGGATGGGCGAAGTCAAACGGGTATCGTGAATGCCGGAACAATGTGACAAAGCGATCAGCGAATGGGAAATAACAAGGGGCTGAAAGCCCCTTGCCTGCGAGGATGGAATTCGCGCTGAGCTCAGCTGGAGAATCCGCACACAAGAAATCCCGCCCTGCCTGCCGGCGGGGCGGGATTCTGCATTCTTCACTTTGTCTGAATCAATCAGTGGTCAACGTGCGCGACTGTGCGGTACCGGCCAGCGCGGACATACGAGACAATCCCATCCACCGTGGCAAACAAGGTCCAGTCCTTGCCGACGCCGACATTGCGCCCCGCGTGGATCTGTGTACCTCTCTGGCGGACCAAGATTGATCCCGACGTCACCATCTGCCCACCGTAGACCTTTGTGCCCCGGCGCTGGCCGTTGGAATCACGGCCGTTGCGTGAAGACCCTACACCTTTCTTATGAGCCATAGCACATTCTCCTTGTCAATGTACGCAGCCACCAAGCTGCATACAATTACTTAGAATAACAAAAAAGCCCCCGAGAGACAATGAGAATCTTCCTCCCGGGGGCAATAATTGCACGCCGGCCTGCTCAGGTCAGCGCCCCGTTGGTTGCGGGTGACCCGACACTCTTGGCCGATACACCCTTCAGGGTGAATTTCAACTTCTCCCCATCGGGGTCAGCATCGATCTCGACATTGCAGTCACCGGCGAACTGGCCCATGAGGATTTCTTCCGCCAGCGGATCTTCGAGATACCGCTGAATCGCCCGGCGGAGTGGCCGGGCACCGAGGTTTGGATCGAAGCCCTTCTCTGCCAAGAAGTTGCGCGCTGAATCGTTAAGCTGAAACGAAAGACCCCTCTCGGCCAGGCGCTTGGAAAGGTCCTGCAAGAGGATGTCCACAATCTGTTTGATGTGCTCGATTCTCAACGCATGGAAGATGATGATCTCGTCAATACGATTGAGCAGTTCTGGATTGAATATCTTTTTCAACTCTGCGATGACCATACTCTTCATGTGCTCGTAAGAATCCACTACCTGATCCTTCTGGAAGCCCATGGTCTTGTCTTCCTTGATCTGGCGTGTGCCGACGTTTGAGGTCATGATCACGACGGTATTCCGGAAATCGACCTTGCGTCCGAACGAGTCGGTCAACTGGCCATCATCGAGCAACTGCAGGAGGATATTGGAGACCTCGGGATGCGCTTTCTCGATTTCGTCGAGGAGAACAACCGAGTACGGTTTCCGGCGCACTTTCTCCGTCAGTTGGCCGCCTTCTTCGTAACCCACGTATCCTGGCGGCGCACCGATCAGACGCGAGACGGAGAACTTCTCCATGTACTCGGACATGTCAATCCGGACCAGGGCATCGGGATCTTCAAAGAGGAACTGCGCCAGCGCGCGCGCCAGTTCGGTCTTACCGACACCGGTCGGACCGAGGAAGATGAATGACCCGATGGGACGACGCGGATCGCCGAGTCCGGCACGAGCCCGGCGAATCGACTGTGCCAGAGCCTTGATGGCCTCTTCTTGACCGATGATGCGCTTGGTCAGCTCTTCCTGCATGCGCAGGAGTTTCTTGGATTCCTTTTCCTCGAGCCGAAAGGCGGGGATGCCAGTGATCTTCGAGACGACATTGGCAACATCCTCGCCGGTCAGGACATAGAGCGATTTTTCCCGCTCCTCCTGCCAGTGGTGTTTTTTCTCTTCGAGGGCTTCGCGCGCCATCTTCAGTTCATCGCGCAGACGCGCCGCGGTCTCGAACTCCTGATCTTTCACCGCGTTTTCCTTGGCCGTCTGAACCTCGAGAATCCTCTTTTCCATTTCCTGGAAGATGCTCGGCTTGGTGCAACTGATCAGGTGGGCACGCGATCCTGCCTCATCGATCACATCGATCGACTTATCCGGCTGGTACTTCCCCGAAATGTAACGGTCGGAGAGCTTCACGGCCGCGATCAGCGCTTCGTCCGAGATCTTGATTTTGTGATGTTCTTCGTACTTCGGGCGTAGCCCCCGGAGGATCTCCAGGGACGCGGCATACCCCGGCTGATCGACCATGACTGTCTGAAACCGGCGGTCGAGCGCCCCGTCCTTCTCGATGTACTTACGGTACTCGTTGAGCGTGGTTGCGCCGATGCACTGGAGTTCGCCGCGCGACAGCGACGGCTTGAAAATGTTGGAGGCGTCCAGCGAACCTTCGGCGCCGCCGGCTCCGACAATCGTGTGCAGTTCGTCAATAAAGATAATGACGTCTTTCGAGTTGATGATCTCATTCATAACGGCCTTGAGCCGTTCTTCAAACTGTCCCCGGTACTTTGTGCCGGCAACCAGGGATGCCATATCCAGCGTGACGAGGCGCCGATTCTGAAGAATCTCCGGGACCTGCCCCGTGACGATCCGCTCCGCCAGCCCCTCGACGATGGCGGTCTTGCCGACCCCCGGCTCGCCAATCAGAACGGGATTGTTCTTCTTGCGACGGGACAGAATCTGGCTGACCCGTTCAATCTCATCGTCACGACCGATAATCGGGTCGAGCTTGCCTTTGCGCGCGAGTTCGGTCAGGTCGCGTCCGAAATGATCCAGCGCCGGCGTCTTGGATTTTTTGCGCTTCTTGCCGTACGACGACGGTCTGCCGCCGCGAATGTTCTTGAGCTCCTCATAGGCATCTTTGTAATCGACATCGTACATGGAGAGGACCTGGGCGGCGACGCCTTCCTCGTCCTTGAGGAGCGCCAGAAGGAGGTGCTCTGTGTCGATCTCCTTCGACTTGAGCGCACGGGCTTCCTGACCCGCGACCTCCAGCGTTTTCTTCGCCCGTGCGGTCAGCGGCAATTGCCCCATGGTCATCGTCCCGCCAGAGGGCTGGACGACTTCCTCGACCGAGGCCTTGAGCTCGTTGAGATCGAGGCCAATGTTGACGATCATATCGACCGCCATGCCCTCGCCCAGACGGATCAACCCCAGAAGCAGATGCTCGGTGCCGATGTAGTCGTGACGGAGACGTGCCGCTTCGTCCCGGGCATATTCGATCGCTTTACGCGCCAATTCGGAGAAAGTTTCATTCATGGTCGTCGCCTCGCGTCCCTGTCAGGTGCCGTTGGCCCGCGTCCCCCGCAGGCTTCTCTCTGTAACCTATATCGGTTCCCTGCCGCCATTCGTTTGTTGCTAATCCGATTTTGGCTCGGAATCGTCATTTTTCCGTCGTGCCGCTGTTCCGGCGCGGTGACCGTCTCCGGATCAGCCGTTTCCGCACCAGTTCGGCACGGGCGACATCACGCTCCTCCGGCGCCATCTCGCGCCCGAAGTGTCGTTGCAGATGCGCCGGTTGAGCCGCGAGCATCAGATCGTTAATCTGCCCCAAATCCAGTCCCATCGATTCACCCATCGTGATACCCAAACGCACCGCCGACAGAAGATTCATAATCTCCTGCGACGACAGCACGCGCGCGTTGGCCAGAATCCCGAACGCCCGCCAGATCTTGTCACGGATATGATTGGGCGCATCGCTAAACAGACGACGCCGTGCGTTGGACTCGTACGCCAGCAACTGACGAGTGACCTTTTCGAGCGAATCGACCAGATCCTCTTCCGAGCGTCCGAGTGTTGTCTGGTTGGACACCTGGAACAGGTTGCCCAGCACGTCCGATCCTTCGCCATAGAACCCGCGCACCGCCAGCCCGATCTTGTTGACCTGCGACAGCACGGTATCCATCTCCTTGGTTAGCACCAGCCCGGGCAGATGGATGAGCACCGAGACACGCAGGCCGGTGCCGACATTTGTCGGGCACGATGTGAGGAACCCCAGGCGCGAATCGTAATCAAATTCCAGCCCGGCGGCCAACTGGGACTCCACTTCCCGGGCCCGGTCCAGCGCCTGCTTGATGTCCAATCCGGAGCGCACCGCCTGAATACGAAGGTGGTCTTCCTCATTGACCATGAGGCTGGAAGATTCCGCGTCATCGACATACAGGCCACGCGGGGTCTCATCGCGCATGAATTCGGGGGAAATGAGATGGCGCTCGACCAGGAGATCGCGGTCGATTTCACGCAACGCCTCCGACTCGAAGAACGATCCGCCCTGAGCCAGCGGGGACTTCTCGACAGCCAGCTTGACCAATTCGACAACGGCGCGGGCTTCATCCGGTTCGGCCCGTGACGGAAAGCGATGGCGAGACAGGTTCCGCGCCAGACGAATGCGGCTGGACAGCACAACATCAGCATGTTCACCCGCCCCCGACAGCCAGGTGACGCGACGCCCCACGAGATCGTCAAACGATTCGAACATCACATCAGCTCCGGGGCCGGTCCGGCATCCTCGCCGGTGGCCGGCTGGGTTGAGCCAACCGACAACGATTTTAAGTGGTCGCGAATCTCGGCGGCCAGCTCGAAATCTTCTCTCTCGACGGCGTGTTTCAAATCCTCCCTGAGCCGCATTTCCTCTTCGATCAGGCCCTTCCCTGTCTGGATCACGTGGGGAAGAGCGCGGCCACAATGACGTGTGGCGCCATGAATCTTGCGAAACAGGTCTTCTAGCGGCGCGCGGAAAGCCGCGTAGCATTGTCCGCAACCGAATCGTCCAATCCGCGAGAAATCGGCAAACCGCATGCCACACCCCGGGCAGACCAGACGTCCAATCGGATCGGCTGCCGTGCCCCCCCTCTTGACCATCGAGGTCAGGAATTCGGCCAAGGGAAAGGGTACGTCATCCAGAGGGTTATGGAAGCCCTTGCTTTTCGCGCACTCCTTGCACAGATGCATTTCGTTCTTGCGATTGTTGCGAATCTGCGTGAAATGCACGCTCGCTTCCCGTTCACCGCAATTCTCACATTTCACGACACACCTCGCTGGACACGTCCGGCACTCCCCGTCCGGACGATCTCCCAATTAAAGTACGAAAAACGCGCCGCACCCACAAAGCCGATCACTCACTCCCGCCGTGCGTCCCGGTCCATCCGGACTCCCATCGGTCCGTCTGCACTGGGCGCAACTGGCCATCCTGAATAGCCAAGACCTCGTTGGCCCGGCTGGCCAAATCAGGATTATGCGTCGCCACAACCAGCGCCCGTCCCTTCTCCCTGACAATGAAACCAAGTAAGTCGTGCAACTGTTCCGCCGTGCGGCGGTCGAGGTTCCCCGATGGCTCATCGGCAATGACCAGAGGCGCGTCGGTCACCAGCGCACGTGCAACCGCCGCGCGCTGCAGCTCCCCCCCCGACAGTTCACCGGGGCGGTGGCCTACGCGTTCTGACAGTCCAACTTCGGACAGCGCGGTTCGGGCACGTCGCAGGGCCTCGGACATCGTCTGCCCACCGATGAGAACCGGCAGTGCGACATTCTCCAGCGCGGAGAATTCCGGCAGCAGATGGTGGAACTGGAAGACAAAACCTATCATGCGATTGCGACTCCGGGCACGCGCCTCGTCATCCAGCTCGTAGGGCGAATGTCCCATCCAGAGAATTTGTCCTTTCGTCGGCGGGTCAAGCCCTCCCAAGGCGTGCAACAGCGTACTCTTGCCAACCCCCGATGCCCCGACGATGGCCATCATACGCCCGGGGCGCACCGTCAGGTTAATCCCGCGCAGAATCTGCAGAACACCGTCCGGTGTCGGGAAATACCGATGGACGTCCACAGCCTGGACCACCGGGGCAGTCTCGGCACATCCCCCGTTATCTATGTCGCCCGTTTCCGGCATGCCATTTACCGTCCAAATAAATAATGGTCCGTAGTCCTTCCCGATCGCGTCGGCTCATTCTACTCATAACGCAGTATCTCCACCGGATAGAGCTTCGCGGCGCGGCGAGCCGGGTAAATCGTCGCCAAGAAAGAAATGACAATCGCCAGCCCGGCGACCAGCATCACATCTTGTGGGTCCACAATCACCGGCAGGAAATCGATGAAATAAATCTCCGGCGGCAATGACACCAGCGAGAAGGTTTTCTGCACCCAGCAGAGGCCAAGCCCCAATCCGATACCCAGCGTTGTACCCACAATGCCAATCGCGACACCCTGCAAGCGAAAAATGGCGCTAATGCCGCGAGAGGGAACACCCAGCGTCTTCAGCACCGCAATCTCCCGGCGCTTGTCGATCACCACCATAATGAGCGTGGAGACAATGTTGAAAGCGGCCACCGCGACAATCAGCGACAGCGCCACCAGCGCCCAGCGGCGCTCGATCTCCATCCAGCCGAACAGGTTCTTGTGCATCTGTTTCCAGTCGGTCGCATAGAGACCGGACCCGAGTCCCTTCTCGATATCTGCCGCAATGCGGTCGGCGACATTCCAGTCATCGACTTTGATCTGGAATCCGGTGACCAGCCCAGGCAGGAGGAACAGCCGCTGCGCATCGTTGAGACGGACATAACAGAGTGAGGCGTCGTACTCGTACATGCCGGTCTCAAAGATGCCCGCCAACACGAACTTCATGATCCGGGGCGGCTGGCCCTCCGAGAGGGATTCTCCGCGGAGACTGTAAAGGACGACTTCATCCCCCAGCCGGGTGTTGAGCCGCTCGGCCAAAGTCGAACCCAGCAGGATGGGACGGGTTTGGGTAGAGTCGCCGCGCATCCGCCAATCGCCCTGGATGACCGATTCCGCCAGACGCGTCACGGCCGCTTCCTTTTCCGGGTCAATGCCGCGGACAATGACACCATCGTTGTCCTCAGCGGAGGAGATTGCCGCTTTGTAGTAGATAAATGGCGCCACCGCCGTGACATGCTCGTGGGCGGCGAACCCTTGCTCCAGGGCCTCCCAATCCTGGATACCATCGCTGGAACGGTTGAACACTGTGATATGCCCAGTCGTGCTGACAATGCGCGACTTCACTTCCACTTCGAACCCCTTCATCATTGCCAGCGCAATGACGAGAGCCGCCGTGCCGATCACCACACCCAATACCGAGATCAGGGTGATCATGGAAAGGAAACCGTGCCTCTGTTTGGAACGCAGGTACCGTTTCGCGATAAACGAGATGTATCCCATGAGAAAGGTCAGGCGTCGGGAGGATCGCTCTCGGGCTGGCCGCGCAAAGGGCGGAGCGTGGGAAAGAGTATGACCTCGCGGATGTTGGGCGCACCGGTCAGTGTCATCACGAGACGATCAACCCCGAAACCGAGACCTCCCGCGGGCGGCATGCCATGTTCGAGGGCCATCAGGAAATCCTCATCGATCTGATGCGCCTCGACATCGCCCCGCCGTGCGGCTTCCTGCGTCGCCTCGAAGCGGGCGCGCTGATCGGCGGGATCATTCAGTTCAGAAAAGGCGTTGCCGACTTCCCGGCCAGCCATGAAGAGTTCGAAACGCTCAACCAGACCATCCTTGGACCGATGACGCTTGGCCAGCGGGGAGATCGCGACCGGGTAATCGGTAATGAATGTGGGCGCGATCAGATCGGGCTGGACGCGCTGGGAAAACACCTCATCGACGACCTTCCCGTAGGACGCATTATCGGAAATCTCGACGCCTATCTCGCGAGCCGCATGCCGCGCGGCGCCGTCATCGGCGATCGAGAGATCGAGCCCGGTCTTTTTCTGAATGCTCTCCAAGAGCGGAGTCTCATCCCACGGGACTGACAGATCGATAATCTGGTCGCCGTACGGAAATGTCGGTGTGCCGCGCGCAACCGTGGCGACATCGATCAAGAGTTCACGGAATAACGCCATGATATCGCGGTAGTCAGCATACGCAACGTAGAGCTCGATCATTGTAAATTCCGGGTTGTGGTCCCGGTCGATCCCTTCATTGCGGAAGTCACGGCAGACTTCATAGATTTTCTCGTACCCACCGACGAGCAGACGTTTGAGATACAGTTCATCGGCAATGCGGAGGTAGAACTCGGCGTCGAGCGTGTTGTGATGCGTAGTGAAGGGGCGCGCCGCCGCCCCGCCGTAGATGGGCTGCAAGACCGGGGTTTCAACTTCGAGAAATCCCCGCTGGTCCAAAAATAAACGGATGCGGGACACGATCCGGGCCCGCGTGACAAACAGATCGCGCACGTCCGGATTGGCGATCAGATCAAGATAACGCTGCCGATAACGAATCTCTTTGTCAACAAGGCCATGCCACTTCTCCGGCAGCGGACGCATGGATTTTGACAGGAGTTGGTACTCCTTCACCTTCACGGTGATCTCGCCGGTTCTGGTCTTGAATACGTCGCCGGATACTCCCAGAAAATCTCCCAGATCCAGCCAGGACAGACGGTTGTACAGTTCTTCGCCGACAACATCGATCTTCGCATAGCACTGGATTCTGCCGCCGCCGTCCAAGATGTGAAAGAATGTGCTTTTCCCGTGAGGGCGCCACGAGACGATGCGTCCGGCGACGCGAACGCTCTTGCCCTCGGCGGTCTCGGGGCTGCCAAGGATCTCGTCCGATCGGTGAGTCCGCTCAAACCCGTACGGGTAGGGGTCAATCCCTGCCTGCTTCCAGTAGGACAACTTGTCCCGGCGATGATCGAGCGTGTCGCCCGTTTGTTGCGGTGTCTGTTCGCTCACGTCTGCCTCATGATCACGTCCGTGGCCGGTTCCCCGGCGCACCGGCCCACCAATATACCGGAGGAACACCCGGCAAGCAATGAAACGGGAAGGAATTGGCCGTTGGCTTTAGTCGCCCGCGGACGCTCCGCCGGTCAGGCGTGCAACCTCACTCGGCGTGAGATGACGCCACTGCCCAGGGGACAGACCGCTCGCTGTAATACCGGCAAAGGACAGACGGCGCAGCCTCAGAACGGGGTGGTTGATCGCCTCAAAAAGACGTTTAACCTCCCGGTTGCGCCCTTCGTGCAATTCCACCTGCACCACTGCCCCGGTCCGGTGACGTGTCACGATCTTGGCCCGTGCCCGTGCCGGCGCGGGATCACCCAAGTCGATGCCGTCACGCAGCCGGTGCAACTGCTCAGAGGTAGGAGTCCCGTCCACCACTGCTTCGTAGATCCGGGAGATCTCGTACCGTGGATGCATCAAACGGTTGGCCCCCGCGCCGTCGTTCGTGAGCAGGATGATCCCGTCAGTGTCCATGTCCAAACGCCCGACCGGAATCAAGTGGCCGAAGGCGGACGGAAGACCGTCAAAGACCGTTGCCCGTCCCCGCGTGTCGCGTCGCGTCGTCAAGATACCAGCCGTCTTGTTGAATGCGATCCACACGGGCTCTATGGACGGGGGGATCATCGGCCGTCCATCGACAGCGACATGGTCGTGCTCCAGATCGACGAAGGTCGCCATTTTCTCGACCCTGACACCGTTGATGGTGACACGTCCGGCGGCAATCAGTTCGTCGGCCCGCCGTCGTGAACCGACTCCGGCACGAGCTAAGAAGCGATTCAGACGCTCACCGCGCGCCGGAGGGGAACTGGGTTCGGATGTATCCATGGGGAAAAGCGCGCCTCCTGCAAGGGGCATGTTGAAAAGCCCTTGATTGGGCAAACAAGCCCACGTGTTGCAGGGGGAGGGCGAGCCTCCTGGCGAGCCTCTTTTCCCGATGGACGAAGAGGCTCAGCAGGAGCTTCGCCCTCCCAAAAAGAGAGTTCTCATTTCTTTGAATTTCTTTGAATTTCTTTGTGTACACCTTTTTCAACAAGCCCTTTCGCGGGGGCGACATCTTCAGATATGGGGCACTTGTCAGGTTTTTCAACGCGCCCTGCATGGGACGTTCCCTGCCGATTTTAGGAATACCACGTCAGTTCGTCCGAAGACTGGCTACCCAGCCAGACGGGTCCACTTCCGCGGGCGCAGGTTCGCCGTCACCATTGCCGGGCTGCGCGACATCGCGGTTGTCGAACCGGGGCATGGCTATGATATCGCTGATCCAAAAGCGACGGGCGGGAGATTGCGGCTGGAGATTTTCCGGCGCGTGCTTCATGACCAGTCGACCGGGTGTCTCCTCCATGTAAACAGTCCCTTCAAGAGTCTCGGCATCTTCTTCGCTCGCGCTCCGGGAGGCAATGTGGCTCAGCGACAGGGGGGCCGCCCCGTGTTCAGCCATCATTTTTTCGAGTTCCTCAATCCGAGGGAGATCGTCGATGGAGTCGAGCCCGAAGTAGCGCAGGAACTCCCGGGTCGTGCCGTATTGCAGCGGCCGTCCCGGCCCTTCGGACCGCCCGGCGATGGAGATCAGATTCCGCTCGAGGAGCGTGTTCAGCACGCCGCCGCAACTGACGCCGCGGATCCGTTCGATCTCAGGGGTGGAGCATGGCTGTTTGTATGCGATGATTGCGAGCGTCTCCAGACCGGCACGGGACAGACGCTGGATCTTGGTCTTGATCAACGCCGCCGCAATGGCGGGTCCGAACTGAGGCAACACATACATTTGGTACCCGCCGGCCACCCGGCGCACTCGCATCGGATGCGCCCCCTCGGTGAGCCGCTGGTTGAGCACAATCACCACTTGATCGATCGTGGTCACCGCGCTGCCATTCAGTGATGGGGCCAATGTCGACACCGGCAGGGGTTCATGGGCGGCAAACAACAACGCTTCCACCGTTTGAATCATCTCCTCCGGTATGGCATCCTTGCCGGTGGTCTCGCCAACCGGCAGGACCGCTGATACTCCAAGGTCAAGAGTCTCATTCATTCCACGACCTCCACATCCTGGCTCCAGTATTCCGAGCGGGCCACGAGAATCCGCTCAAAGGGCCGCGCCTGCACCAGCCGGATACGCCGCAACCGCGCCAGTTCCAAGAGAGCAAGAAAGGTCACGATGATCAGCCATCGGGTGGGCAATGTCAGAAACAGGGCGGCAAACTCCACTTCGTCGTCGCGGACCAGCATATCCTCCAGTTGCGCGATGCGCTGCTCGACGGTGAGATCCTCGGCTTCAACCCGGCGAAATGTCTCTGGCTCCACCCGTGCCAGAACATCGCGAAATGCCGCCAGCAGATCATGCAGGGTCGCATCCATGACGAAACGGCTTTCTGAAGGCAGGGGGCCCGGCGCTAAATCGGAGCGCGCGTAGATCTCGAGTTCGCTGTCTTCATGTGCTCGCAGTTCCGCCGATGCCTCCTTGTACTTCCGATACTCGAGAAGCGCCTGAATCAGCTCTTCGCGTGGGTCCTCTTCGTCGGGCGACTCCGGATCACGCGGCAGTAACATCGCCGCTTTGATGCGAATCAGCGTGGCGGCCATCACGATGTACTCACCAGCCACTTCCAAGTCGCAGGAGTCCAAGAGCTTCAGCATGGACAAATACTCGGCGGTGATCGTGGCGATGGGGATATCGGTAATGTCGATTTCATCCCGCTTGATCAGGAAAAGCAGCAGATCGAGCGGCCCTTCAAAAATGTCCAGCTTGACCGACACCACGGCCCGGGGGTACTCGCCGAACGCCTCCGTGCGAGCCCCGTCAGAACCTTTTGGCAATGGTATTTCTTCGGCTTTTTCCAATGACGCACCTTTCCCGTGACGAGCCCCCCAAGGCGCTGCGCCGATTCAATGTGGATGAGTCTTCCCAGTTCGGCAATAGGAAAATTCAACAAAAATGCAACACGGCCTGGCCCCGTGACCGGGGGCCGACCGTGTTACAACTGGCGAGTATGACGGGGAGAATCCTGTACTGTACTGTGGCCAATTCTCCCAGTTTGTGATACGGAGCTGGGGCGGCGGGGTTCCACTGTTTTGTGGGGGGCCTCTAGTACCGGCGTGGCAGCGGTCTTCGACCGCTGTCGGCCGAAGGCCGAAAAACGACTCATG
>JAVHPP010000027.1:0-19271 GCA_036170655.1 Candidatus Zixiibacteriota bacterium
GTTAAACAAGACGTGTCCAAACGGTTTCCAAAAGCAACAATGCATCGACTGAACGGCGGTCACCAGGATCGGCGCCGGACCGGGCATAGACACTCAGATCTCCGATCAACCGGGCCAACCGCAAGGCTTCGTGATCCGCCCTGCGCAGGATGTCCCGGCCGCGCTCATCACAGAGTCCTGAATAGGAGCGGCGCAACTGCCCCAGCAGCCCCCGGATGCTAACCAGCGGCGAACGCAGATCATGGGAAACAATGTGTACAAACGATTCCAGATCGGCATTCTTTTCGCGCAGACGCCGGTTCAGCTCCAGCATTTCCTGCTGGCGCCGGCCGGATTGCGCCACGATGCCGCGCCACGTCCTGCTGGCGGAATCGTGCGGTCCCCGCTGTACCTGCAGCGAACGAAGCCGGGGTTCACGGTCGGTGATGTCGCGTCCCACACCCTGCACACCAATCACACGTCCGGCGCCATCGCGGATCAGCGATTCATTGACCTCAACCATGAGCGTGTGACCATCCCTTGCGTGCAACTCGAGAACAAAGGGAGGAACTGTTTCACCGCGGCTAATCTCGGCATCGAAGGCTTCATAAGCGGCCTGATTGATCGGATCGTCGGTCAGCCACTCGGAGAAATGCGTCCCGAGGAATTTCTCAGGCTTCAGCCCCAGACGCGCAATGGAGGGGCTTGCATAAAACATGTGGCCCGTGTTGTCATAGGCATAGATCAGGTCCCGTGTGTTGTCAGCAACCAGACGATACCGGCGTTCGGCCTCAGCGAGTTGCCCGGCCAGACGATCCAATTCCGTGACGTCATGGATCACCCCTTCGAGTGCAACCACTTGCCCATCATCATCCACGACGAACGTGGCCCGGTCACTGACAACACGGATCGACCCATCGCGATGTACAACACGATACTCACGGCTGAAGGCGCGTAGAGCATCCGTTGCGGGATCGATCGAGAGAGAGGGACGGAAAGCGCGCGCCCGTTCACGATCGTCAGGATGGACGAAACGCCGTACCCAGTCGTCCAGCGAAAGACCAATCACATCCGCCGGAGACATGCCAATGAACTGAGAAACTGCGCCGTTGACGGTGGCCACTCGATTCGACACCAGATCGAACTCATAGATCAGATTGATGTCGAGGCAGAGCCGATGTTCCAGCGTGCGCACGCGTTCCTGCAGTTCCAGAACCTCGAGCCGCTCTGCCGCACGGCGGATGATCCCCTCCAGCGGACGCAGCGACAGTCCATCCGGCCGATGACCAGTGAATGGTTCATCGACCGAGCAAAAACCCATAACGGCTCCGCTGGTGGAACGCAAAGGCACAAACAATTCGTCGCCTGATTGCCACTCGTCATCGTCGAGAGTCGGTGTGCCGGACGGCACATACCGGGACTCTGACGTCAAGTCAATCCCGGCTTCTGCCGGAATGAAATACGAATTCCCAATCAGGAAGCGCTCCTGCAGCATTGCTTCGCGGACGTCCCTTCGGACGCGTGGCGCATGCCGGGCTGCCTCGATCATCTCCCGAGGAACGCCGTTGTACCCAATTGGACCGAGATTACTGTCTTGGTCGTGGAGGGAGAGGACAGCGCGACGAAAAAGCCCTCCGCTGACAATTGTGTCCGCTGCGGTCTGGAGCACCTCCGCTGCGGTCCGACAATGCGACACCGCGCGCTCGTACGCCTCCATGTCCGATGTGACTTGGAGGGATTCTACCGGCCCGTCCTCCACGCGCTCCATGCGAACACCTTTCAAGACCCGGCCGAAGAAGAAGAGGCCGTGACCGACAGGAGACGTCCGGCGACCTGCGCCAGCCCGTCGAAGCAGCCATCAGCTTTGTCATAAATCTCCACGGCGAGCCGCTGCCGAATGGACGCAGACAGGTGTGGCCGGTAGAACGAGGTCATCATCATCACCGGCAAACGTACACCGCGCCGCACCAGTTCCTCGACGACCCACAGTCCATCCCGTTTCGGGATACGATAATCCAGGATCAGGAGATCGTAGGATTGATGTTCGACATGGTCCAAACAGGAGTCGGCGGAGTCCGCCCAGTCGGCTGTGACTCCCCAATCCGACTCCAAGATCTCCATCAGCAGCTTCGCGTGCGTCTCATTGTCATCTGTGACCAGCACGCGCTTGTTGCTTTGAGGAGCGCTGGTACGCAGAATCGAGAGCTGGCCATCGAGAATCATGTTGACGACCGCCGTAAACTTGTTGGGCGTCAGTTGCTGCAAAGACAGTGGATGCCACCGTGTCTTTGGTGGAAGGGATCTCTGGGGCAAATCCTCCTCCTCTTCATAGCGGGTCGGGCGACCCTATCAAACTCCCGGGGCATTGCCCCGTACTCGGCAAGACAATCTAATCAGACTAATTCAGCGCACACCTCATGCTATCCAACATACGCAGCGAGGAGACCGGCTGCAAGCGAATTTGAATTTCACGCCAATCTTTTGGCAGTTGACAATGACCGGGCCATTGCACAACTTTCAATGGTTGATTCCGCAGGCGTCGGACCTTGTCCCGGCGCCTTTTTTGGCAAGGCGGAAGATATGGTCTCACGGATACGATGAATCCCAAGATGAACATCCACCGGCTACCGGGTACGGCGGATATTCTACCGGATGTGGCACCCCGGTGGAACCGCGCCGAGCAGACGGTGCGTGCCGTGATGGCCCGTTTCGGTTTCGGCGAGATCCGTTTTCCCATCATCGAGCCGACCGAGCTCTTTGCGCGGGGAACCGGATCATCTACTGATATTGTCCAGAAAGAGATGTACACGCTCACGGATCGCGGCGGACGTTCGCTCACCTTGCGCCCGGAAGGGACACCCTCTGTTGTGCGGGCCTATTTGGAAGAAAACCTCAACCACCAGCGCGCTGTCTGGAAGATGTTCTACATCGGACCCATGTTCCGGGCCGAGAGGCCGCAAAAGGGACGGTATCGCCAGTTCCATCAATTTGGAGCGGAGCTGATCGGCGCGGCGGTCCCGGAATCAGACGTTGAGCTGATCGTGCTGGGACACACGATCCTCGGTGAATTGGGCCTGCACAACATCCGCCTTGTCCTCAATTCGATCGGATCGCCGCAGGCACGCCAGGCACACAACGAACAGCTGCGGTTTTTCCTCGGACGACCAGGCGTACAGGAACGGATCTGTGAAGATTGCCAGCGACGCGTTCAAGCCAATCCGTTGCGCGTGTTCGACTGCAAGAACACATCGTGCCTTGAGATTCTCCGGGATGCCCCCACGATCGATCAGTTCCTGACGGGGGAAGATGCCGCGCATTTCGCCCGGGTGCGTGCCGGTCTCGACCGTCTGTCGGTTCCCTATGACACCGACCCGCGGATGGTGCGGGGATTGGACTACTACACGCGGACAACATTCGAGTTCAAGACCGATCTTCTCGGCGCGCAGGACACGGTCTGTGGGGGGGGACGCTACGATCTCTTGGTTGAGACATTCGGCGGTCCGCCAACACCAGCCGTCGGGTTCGCCTCCGGGTTAGAACGGATCCTCGCGTGTCTGGAGGAAACGGGCGGTTGTGCTGAGACACCGGCACGCCTCGACGTCTTCATCTGTGCCTTGGGAGACAGAGCCCGGGAGATGACACCAGAACTCCTGTCGCGGCTCCGGGGCATGGGATTGTCGTCCGACACGGACTTCCTCGGGCGCGCCTTGAAGGCACAGTTGAAAGAGGCAAACCGCACGGGCGCACGCCTTGCGCTGATCGTTGGTGACGATGAAATTGCCCGCGGACGGTACACCGTGCGCCACATGGACAATGGCGGACAGTCGGAGATCCCAGCGGACACGGAGCAGTGGACTACCGGCATATTCACTCCGGCGGCGTGATGGGCCACACCCCCAATCCCACCAGGCAAACAGACAACACACAAACAGCGAATGATGGAGACAGATGCTACAGATTGAAAATATCCAGCGCACCCACACCTGTGGAGAACTGCGTCGCGCCGACGCCGGCCAGACGGTCCGCCTCAACGGATGGGTGGCGCGTTGGCGCGACTTGGGTGGACTCTTCTTCATCGATCTGCGCGACCGCTATGGAATCACCCAGATTGTGTTCAGCCCGCAGCGTTTGGATCAGGCCACGATGGAGACGGCGGCGGCGCTGCGTGCGGAAACCGTGATCGGCATCGAAGGAACCGCCTCCGCCCGGCCGGAAGGAACGGCAAATCTTCACTTGGAAACCGGAGAGATCGAGGTGCTTGTGACCCGGCTCATCGTGTTGAACCGCGCGAAGACGCCGCCGTTTGAAATCACCGATGAAACCAACGCATCGGAAGACCTTCGTTTGAAGTACCGATACCTCGATTTGCGGCGCCACCCTTTGCAGGAGAAGATGCGCATCCGCCATCGCGTCGCCAAAGCCGTCCGGGACTATCTTGATGCGAGAGGATTCTACGAGATCGAAACGCCGCTCCTCATGCGCTCCACGCCGGAAGGCGCGCGCGACTATGTTGTCCCCTCGCGCGTCCACAAGGGCCGCTTTTACGCCCTGCCGCAGTCACCGCAGTTGCTCAAGCAGATTCTCATGATCGCCGGCTACGATCGTTATTTTCAACTGGCCCGCTGCCTGCGTGATGAGGATCTGCGCGCCGACCGCCAGCCAGAGCACACGCAGATCGACATGGAGATGTCTTTTGTCACCGCCGAAGACATCTGGGCGATTGTTGAAGGCATGATGCAGCATGTGTTCCACGAGGTCCTCGATGTCGAAATCCGCACGCCATTCATCCGGCACACCTACGAACAGGTAATGGACTCCTACGGCAGCGACAAGCCCGATCTTCGCTATGATCTTCCCATCGTCAACCTGTCCGAGGCCGTAAGCGGCGGTGGATTCCGTGTGTTTGACGAGACGCTCAGTGCCCACGGACGCGTGGCAGGTATTCGCGCACCCGGACTGGCCGGCCTGTCCCGCCGCGAGATTGGCGAATTCGAGGCAATCGTCAAGAGTGGTGGTGCGGCGGGACTGACCCACATCCTCTACACCGAGGACGGCGTGAAATCTCCCCTGGCGAAACATCTTTCCCCAGAGGCGATGGATCGGATCACTGGCGCCACTGGTGCCCGCGTGGGCGACGCAGTGCTGATGATCGCCGCCGGCATCAAGACTTGTCGCGCCGCGATGGGCCAGCTGCGCATTGCACTAGCGAGGAAACTTAATCTGGCAAACACCGGACGCTATGCCTTCCTCTGGGTCTACGAATTCCCGCTCTTCGAGTATAATCCGGAAACCGGCCGCTACGATGCGATGCACAACATCGTGACGCATCCGTACGAGGAAGACATCCCCAAACTCGAAGCCGGATTCCACACCGACTGCCAACCGGGGACACCCGAACATCCGTGGGACATGATTCGTGCCCATCAGTACGATCTCGTTCTCAACGGGACCGAGGTCGCCTCGGGGGGAATCCGCAACCATCGCTCCGATCTGCAACGACGCATCCTCAATGCGCTGGGAATCGACGATGGCCGCGCCCAGCGGATGTTTGGTTTCCTGCTGGATGCGCTCGACTACGGCGCCCCCCCCCATGGAGGGATCGCCCCCGGCTTGGATCGCTTGGTCGCGCTGATGACCGGCTCGGACTCCATCCGGGATGTGATCGCCTTCCCGAAGACAACCCAAGCTCAGTCGCTGATGGACGGCTCTCCCTCTGAGATCGAGCAGAACCAGCTCGACGATCTGGGCCTCGTGATCAAACCCGCCAAGTGAAGTTTCATCTATCGGAATCGCCAACAATCAAAGAGACGCGATCCCGCTGACTAACAACGAGTTAGCTTGCCGGTCCAACACTCCAGCGAGATACTAACAGCAATTTCGCGGCGGGTCACAGTATATTGAAAGAAGAGCCATGTTTGGATATCTGCCTGAAGGGTCAGCCAGTTCGGCAACCGCGTCGTTTCAACCGATAAGATACGGTAGAACAGCCGCCAGCCGGATGGCCCGGCAGAATCGATTCGCACTCAGCCGGAGTTAGCAGCGATCAATAACCGCGACACCAAACAGAACCAGCGAATCATCCCCATTGAAGGAAACGACCCCCGGATCCTCTTTGGTCGCCACGGGGTTTTTCTGAGCCTGATCGAGGCGCGCTTCGGTGTGCAGCTGACCGCCCGAGGCGATGAGATTATGGTGACGGGCAATCCCGCGGCACTCGTCATGGTTGAACGCCTGTTCGTGGATCTGTGCCAGCACATGGACAAGACCGGTGAGCTCTCTGAGCGCTATCTCCACTATGCGATGACGCAGGTGGCCGAGGGCGGAGATGGTCCATCCGCGGCCCTCCATTCCGTACCGGAGCTGGCCAGCGCCGGGCGCCAGCGGATTGTACCGAAGACACTGGGACAGAAAACCTATCTGGAAGCGATGGAGAACTTCGACATCACGTTCTGCATCGGGCCGGCGGGTACGGGGAAGACATACCTTGCCGTGGCCATGGCGGTGGCGGACTTTAAGGCCAAACTCGTCGATCGTATTTTCCTCGCCCGTCCCGCTGTCGAAGCCGGTGAATCCCTCGGATTCCTGCCGGGAGATATTCGGGCGAAAGTCGACCCCTATCTCCGGCCGGTCTACGATGCTCTGCATGAACTATTATCGCTCGACAAGATCCACCGCCTCATGGAAAATGGGACGATCGAGATTGTCCCCCTCGCGTTCATGCGGGGCCGAACATTGAATCATTCATTCGTGATCTTAGACGAGGCACAGAATACCACGTCGGCCCAGATGAAAATGTTCCTCACCCGTCTCGGCGAACAGTCCAAGGCGGTCATCACCGGCGATGTGACCCAGATCGACCTCGATAAGTCGTCCGCTTCAGGCTTGGTGTCCGCCCCACGCGTACTTGAGGGGATCAAGGGAATCGGGTTCGTGTACTTGACCGAACGGGACGTCGTGCGTCATCCGCTGGTTTCGGCCATCATCCGGGCTTATGAACGAGACGAAGGAACATCGGGTGGCGCCGCTCAACAAGCGACCGGCAACAATTCTCAACACATCGCCAACAACGCGACCGGACCCGCATCGCCTCCAGCCCGCCCGGACAACACAACGGCGTGAGGTGCCAGCCGGGGAAAACCGTGTTTGCCATTCTGCTCAGACTCAAGAGGATCGCCGCCGCCCGGCTCCGGGAACGGTTTTCACAATTGTCGGAGTCGCCAAACTTTCACCGCTGGCGGATGGTGGCGCATGCCACCATGGCGCTGTTTGTGGTCGCGTTGTCCGTGGTGCTTTTCCCCTTCCCCGAACTGTTTGTCCCGCCGGATTTCCCGCATGTCGGTGACATCGCCCCGGAAAACGTGATTGCGCCGTTTGATTTCCCCGTGATGAAAACACCGGGAGAACTCGAGGCGGAAAGCACCAGGATCATCGCCGAAACACCGCCGGTTCTCACGTACGATCACCAGATTGCCGACTCAGCGCAGCGCACACTGATGGCGTTCTTCGACCGCGCCGAACGTCTGTCATCATCGGGAAGCAGCCCCCGTTTGCGGGTCGAACGGCTGGCGACCGCATTCCCCTGGCTGGACGTCTCTGTCCTGCCTCCCCCGCGCAACACGGGAGGATGGCTCGCCCTCCGCTTTGCCACACAGGACGTCATGAGCCGTCTGTACTCCGTGGGAGTTTTCGCCGACAACCGCTATCTCCCGGGGCCGGACAATCCGTTTGTGATCGTCGCTCGCACGCCCGGTGAGATTCCCCTCAAACGAGATCAGATCTTTGACGTTCACGGCGCCAGCGACCGAGTCCGTCGCGAACTCGCCGAGATCCCCGGCGTTGACTCTCTGGAACAGGATGCCTTGGTCCAGTTCCTCCGCGGACTCCTCTTATCCAATCTCACATTTGATCCGGAGACAACGGAACACCGGCGACAGGAAGCGCTGGCGGAAATTCGCCCTTACAAGGTCCGCATTTTTCGCGGGGAACGGATTGTTGCCAAGAACGAACGTGTGACCGCGGTGCATGCCGAGCGTCTGACCTCGCTGGCCAAGATACGGGCGGAGCAACGGGACGGCCGCAACGCGTTGGGAATCCTCGTGCCGGTCGGGGGGCGGATCATGTATGCCCTGCTTTGCATTTTGGGGGTTGCGGGACACCTCTTCTATTTCCGGCGCCGCCTGTGGACCAGGACTTCCGTCATCGTGCTCCTGGCGGTCCTCTGGGCTGGCGTCCTGCTGGCGGCCCGCTTCGCGCACGCGGCCGGCGGACAGGCGCTCTATCTGATCCCGGTCCCCCTGGCAGCGATTCTGATCACCGTGCTGCTCGATCTCGGCACGGGCTTGGTATCGACCGTGTTTCTGTCGTTTCTGGTTGGCGTCGTCACCGGCTTCAGTTTCCCCATTTTTTCTCTGGGACTGGCCGTAGGTCTCACCTCCGCCTACAGCGTGCGGCACATTCGCCGGCGCTATGACTTTTACCGTCCGGCCCTTTATGGCGCGATCGTGTATGCGCTCGGCATTCTCGTGGTCGAGACGCTGCGCTTCTCCAGCACACAGGTCATCATATCGGCGGTCGGTTATGGCATGCTGAATGCCGTGCTGGGCGCTTTTGTGGCCATCGGTGTGCTTCCGGTCTTCGAGTCGCTCATGGGATTTACCACCAGCCTGACCTTGCTCGAGTTGTCCAACCTGAATCACCCGCTACTGCGCCGCTTGGCGCTGGAGGCCCCGGGAACCTATCACCATTCCATGATCATTGGGAATCTGGCGGAATCCGCCGCGGAGAGCATCGGCGCCGATGCCCTCCTGGCACGCGTCGGCGCTTATTTCCATGACATTGGCAAGATGGAGAAACCCGAGTACTTTGTGGAGAATCAGCAGCACCTGAAGAGCAAACACGAGAAGCTTCCCCCCTCTATGAGCGCGCTCATCCTGGAATCCCACGTCAAACGCGGACATGAACTGGCGCTGCAATACGATCTGCCGGATGTCGTGATCGATTTCATCGAACAACACCACGGAACCACCACGATGTCGTTCTTCTTTCACAAGGCCCAGCAGCAAAACCCCAGCGAACCGGTGAGCGAAGAGGACTTCCGTTACCCTGGCCCCAAACCGCAAACCCGCGAAACAGCAATTGTCATGCTGGCGGATTCGGTCGAGGCCGTCAGCCGCACACTCGACGATCCCAAGGCGGCACGGCTGCAGGGTGCCATCAAGACAGTCATCGAAACCAAGTTCACTGCGGGACAACTCGAGGAGTGTGATCTGACCTTGAAGGATCTGAATCACATTGAGCAGAGCTTCCTGAAGACCTTGTTGGGGGTCTTCCATTCTCGCATAGACTACCCGTCGCCGATGCGCGACGCAGAACCCGCGCCGCAGACCGGCACGTCACACGGACCGACCATACCGCCGGTCAGAAAACAACGTGAGAGCGGTGTCAGACAAACCCGCCCAGACGGGCCGGGTCACTCACCCTCAGTTTCCCCTGAAATGGGGACCAATCACTCGTAACCATGACAACAGCGTCTGCACGGACAGCGGCGGGACGCCACCGGAAGCATCGCGGCCAGTTGTGCCCTTGGACTGTGATCGTCGAGCGGGGCATCACACACGGACAGATTCCCCGCCAGTCGATCCAACGCGCGCTCACCCATGTCGGGCACGGGGAGCAACAACGCGGGATCGTGAGGGTCATCGTGGTTGACGACGACCGGATGCAGCAGTTGAACAGGGACTTCCTGGGAAGGGACCGCGTGACTGATGTGCTGGCGTTTCCGCTGGAAAACACACATTCTGTCTTTTGGGAAGAGGGTTTAATCGGTGAAATCTACTGTGGCTACGATCATGCAATACGTTGGCGCCGGGAACACGGAGGAACAATCAGGGCCGAGCTTTGCCGGCTGGCCGTGCATGGCTGCCTGCACCTCTTTGGCTACGACCATCACAGCGAACAAGACCAGCGCCGAATGGCCGCCGCAGAAAACCGCTATCTGGCGGAGGCCGGATTGATCAGTTCCCGTGTGCTGGCACAAATCAGGTAATGTTTGTCGAATTCCTCATAGCCGCCGCCTGTCTGGCCTCTCTCCTCTGGGTGACACACCTGAGTGCAAGGGTCACCCTTCACCTGTTCGCGCTGGCGGACGAGGTTGAATCCCTGCAAGGGAAGGATGGCAGGCGGAGGTTGCGTCTCTTGGAAGCCTTCACCCGCAGTCCCCAAGATGTTGTCTTAGCGGCGGATCTGTTCCATTCACTGGCTTTTCTCGCAGAAGCGGTGGTGATCGTCTGGGCCATCCCCCGCTGGTCGGCGCAGACCAGCCTGCCTTTGCTTCCGGCGCTGGTCGCAGCACTGATCCTTGTCTGGATTGCGCACACACTGGTCAGCGAGGTCCTTCCCAAATCCCCGACGGCCACCGGGTACGGTTTACGGAAAAACGAGGGGACCGCAACGCTGACGCTTGTCTGGCTGGTTCTCGGGCCACTGGTCGCCTTCGCACAGACGCTGTCCCGTCGGCATCCAGTCACTCCACGGACTGCTGGAGAACGCGAAGAGATCGTGGAACGTGCGCTGGAGTCCTTATCTGAGTCCACAGGCCTGCAGGAGCCGGTCATCGAGGACGATGAGCGCGAGATGATCCAAGGGGTCATTGGACTTGAGCACACTGAAGTGCGTGAACTTATGGTTCCGCGCGTCAACATCATTGCCATCGAAGCCGGGGCGCCGGTGGAAGATGTGCGCCGCCTGACCCGTGAATGGGGACACTCGCGGCTGCCGGTCTATGACGGAGACCTCGATTCCATCATCGGCATCCTCTATGTCAAGGACATGTTCTGCGCGCTACAGGATGCCGGAAACGTGAATCTGGCGACTCTGGCACGGCGCGCGTTCGTGGTCCCGGAGACAAAGAAGGTCGATGCGTTACTGGAAGAGTTCAAACGACGCAAGACACATATCGCCATCGTCGCCGACGAGTTCGGAGGGACTGCCGGGCTTATCTCCCTGGAGGACATTCTGGAGGAAATCGTTGGCGAGATCGAGGATGAACATGACCGCGGCCGCTCCCCCATCGAGCGCTTGGGAAATGGAATCATTCGGGTCGACGGGGTTGTCCCTCTCAGCGAAATCGCGGAGGCCATGGAGACGAATCTCCCAGAACATAAATTCGAGACGATCGGCGGTCTGATCTACGATAAGGTCGGCGGCATTCCCGAGGTCGGAGTGTCCATCCAAGAGTTCGGCCTCACCTTGACCATCGAAGAGATGGATGGCCAACGCATTCGGCGCGTTAGGGTTAGCCGCGCCCACTCCCCGGCTGGGCAGAATTCCTGAAACTCTCCTTTCAAGACAAACACATCCCCAACCACCTGCGTTATTGCCACCAAGCGCCCCGGAATATCTACACGGGGGGGAAGTCTGTATGTTTTATTCCATGGCGCTATGAGCCCGTCGCCGAGGAGTTGAGATGCCATTATTCGATTATCGCTGTAAAGGTTGCGGGGATGTCTTCGAGGAACTTGTTCTCTCACCGAAGGCGGAACAGTTTCTCAGTTGTCCGAAGTGCGGGTCGAAATCGCTGGAGCGGAAAATGGCTCCGTTTGCGGTCGGAAGAAGCAAGCCCAGCCCCAGACCTTCGTGTGGTGGTGGGTCCTGCTCTTCCTGTCAATTTGATGATTAGTGTCCGGTCATGGACTCGGCCTCGTGGGATGAGACACATGGATCAGCTTGACCTCTTTGCCCTTCAGTTTTCGCACCTGCCCGCGGAACGGGAATTGGCCCGCCGGTTCGACGCGTTCAATCGGCGCTACTTCAACGGGACTCTCCCCCCGACCACGGTCCGCTGGTCATCACGCATGCGGATTGCCGGCACCTGTGACAGTCAACACCGGTTGATTGCACTCTCGGTCATGTACCACATGCATTTTCCGGAGGACATCGACGACACTCTGAAACATGAGATGATTCACCTGAAGTACCACAGCCATGGGACGATCTTCCGCCGTGAGGCCGAACGTGTAGGGGCAACACTCCACTGCAAAGAGTACCCCGGGCTGCATCCGCATGCGCGCTTCGTTTACATCTGTCCGAACTGCCGGACCCTGTTCCACCGGACCAAGCGGGAGCGGCTCTACTGCGGCCAGTGTGCGCGTGACCGGCTCGATCCGCGGTTTATGCTGGTTCTCCGTCGGCCGACGTCGAGACGGCGTGTGGTGATGGCGATCGCCGCGAAGCGTCCCGCCCAGACACGGCCAAGACGGCAGCCCCGCCAGACGAAATAGCATCATCCCAAAGACGGCGGGCGTGTCCGCACCCGTCGAGGCGTTCACTTTTCTGCGGCATCCCCTTTAGTGCTGCCGCTGCCCGTGGCCACATGAATATCTCGTACCGAGTGGAGCACAACGTTGACGCGCACGAAGTCGCGGAATTGTATCGCAGCGCGGGGCTTCGCCGGCCTGTGGATGATCTGTCCCGGATCGGTCGGATGATCGCCAACGCGAATCTCATCATTTGCGCCCGTGACGGCACCAAGCTCGTCGGCATCGCACGCGCCCTCACCGATTTCAGCTACTGCTGCTACCTGTCCGATCTGGCGGTCGATCCGGACTACCAGCGGCTGGGCATCGGCCGGGAGCTGATCGAACGAACCCGCGCCGCCATCGGTGATGAGTCAATGCTCCTGCTCTTGGCCTCGCCGGAAGCCCAGAACTACTATCCGCACATCGGCTTCGAAGCAGTCCACAACGGCTGGATCATCGCGCGCGCACACTGATCAGTTGCAATGGCAGTCCTGCGATCCTATATTGTTTGAGCGTCTCAGCGCAGGCCGGGGCGCAGTACGGAGCACGAACGATGACACGGCGCAAGCGGCTGCAGAACGCGGAAAAGTTCCTGGTGATGGGACATGATTTCCAGACATCGGGGTTCTACCGCGACGCGGCGCATTACTACAGGAAGTCGATCAAGATGTATCCGACGGCGGAGGCATACACCTACCTCGGCTGGGTGCAGTCGTTCATGGGAGACTTTGCCCAAGCGATCGAGTACTGCAAAATCGCCTTGTCGCTCGATCCGGATTTTGGCAACGCCTGCAACGACATCGGCGCCTACTTCCTCGAGCTCGGCGAGGTCGATCAGGCCATTCCCTACCTGGCTCGCGCCGCCAAGGCTCGCCGCTACGACAAGCCGCACTTCGCGCACTACAACCTTGGACGCGCCTGGGAACAAAAGCGCGACTTCACCAAGGCCATCCACGAGTACAAGAGCGCGCTCGATCTGTCCCCGGAATACGAACCGGCCAAGATGGCTTATTACAAGCTGGTTCGCTTGATGAATTGAGCAGCCGCGCAAGGCGTCTGCCCAGCGCGGCGGTACTTTCGGGACATGAGTTCCACGCAGAAGACCAGACCTCATCCACCGGCGAAGACTTATGACGCCATCGCCATCGGCGCACACCCGGACGACGTGGAAGTGGGCACGGGGGGCGTGCTGTGCAAGCTCAGCGACCTTGGCTATAAGACGGGAATCATCTATCTCACCGAGGGCGAAATGGGTACCGGCGGGAACCGCGCGGTGCGGCGACGGGAGGCCGAAGAAGCAGCGGCGATCATGGGCGCCCACATCCTCAAACGCTTCGACTGGGGCGACACCCGTTTGACAGACACGTACGAACGTCGTCTCCAAATCGCCCGCCTGATCCGTCGCTTTCGTCCGCGCATCATCTTTGCGCCTCACTGGGATGGATTCACCGGGCGGCGTCAGTCTCACCCAGATCATCTGGCCACGGGACGGATCGTCATGAACGCCGCCAACCTCGCATCGCTGGTCAAGCTCGGTGGCAACCACGGCGCCCACTGGGTCGGCGCCCTCTATCATTTTTTTGCGCCCTCCGGTGTCAATCCGTCCTTTGTAATCGACATCACACCGCAGTTTGAACGCTGGATGGCCGCGCTGTCGGCCCACCAGTCGCAGTTTCTTAATCCCAAGAAATCGCGCGACTACCTGTGGTCGCTCGAAACGATGGCACGTTCCTTCGGTTCCCGGATCGGCGTGAAGTACGGGCAGGGATTTGTCTCGGCCGAACCCTTGCGTATCGAAGACCCCATGTCATTGGTCCAGAGCAGGCAAGTGGCCTGAGCGGTCTGTCACTATTCCGTGTTCGGAACATCACGAGACCGCGGGACGAACGAATTTCCCCGCCGTCGCGGCGAGTTGAGGGTATATTTGGTTGATGCGATTTCCGCTTGGCATCGCAAGAACTTCCTGACATGAGCGCGTGAGGATATGAGATGAAAAGATACTGGTGGATCGGTGTGATCGTGGTCGTCGCCGGAGCAGGAGCTTGGTGGCAATTCGCGGGGCGAACCACTGACACAAAGGCCAGCGCTTTTGTGCGCACGGCCCTGGTCCACAGAGGCGATCTCGTGGTCTCGATTACGGCCACGGGACATATCGACCCGATTGAGCAAGTTGATGTTAAGTCGAAGGCGTCAGGCGAGATCATTGAACTCCCGATCCAGGAGAGCGATTACGTAAGAAAAGGCGATCTCATCGCCCGTCTCGACCGGACGACCGCCCAAAACGACTACGACCAAACACAGGCCGATTTTGCCGTTGCTGAAGTCACCCGTGAGCAGCGACAACGGGAAATGGAACGTCAGCAATCCCTGTTCGACAAGGGTCTGTCTCCGCAAAGCGATCTCGACAATGCCCGGCTGGCCTTCGAACAGGCCAATTCCCAGTTGATGCGCGCCAAGGCGGCGCTCTCGACATACAAGGAACGGCTTCAGGATACAGAGATTCACTCGCCCATTGATGGGATTGTGCTGAGCCGTCCTGTCGAAATCGGGCAGATCATTTCATCCGGGACGACCACGGTCACCGGCGGAACCCTCCTCTGCACGATCGCCAACATGACCAAAGTGTATGTCGTTGCGGATGTCGATGAAACCGACATCGGGAAGGTCGAGGTGGGATTGACCGCGACGATCACGGCCGACTCGTACCCGGACCGTCACCTTGAAGGGACTGTGCTGCGCATCGCCCCGCTCGCCAAGGTGCAGCAGAATGTCACGATGTTTGAAGTTACGACGCTGGTTGATAATGCCGCTGCGTTGCTGAAAGCCGGCATGAATGCGTCGGTTGAGGTCGTCACCGCCCGGACCGAAGATGCCCTGATGATTCCGGTCGTGGCGGTTGACAAGATGCCGAATCCGGCGGCGCCCAAAGTGACCGACACGGGAACATCACCGGGAAGCGGGAGTCCCCAGATGGCTCAGCGGCCTGGAGGCGCGGCATCACGCGACGGGGCGCACGCGGAAACGGCCTCCCCCGGTATGGCGAACAATGGGCCGTCTCATTCAAGGGGACCGTCCCCTGCGGTGCAAGTTCGGCGCAACGGCACCGTCAGTTGGGTGCCGATCAAGACCGGCTTGTCGAACCTCGACGATATTGTTGTTCTCGAAGGACTGGCGGAGGGTGACACAGTAGTTTACAGTCTGACGTCGGGCGCCATGCGCGATCGGCAGGCGATGGTCGACCGCATGCGAACCATGAATACGGTCCCGGGAATGAAACGGACCAACTGACCGGTCGCAACGGGGATTGCATGACGAAGCGTCCAGCAGACGATCCACAGGCGAAACAACACACGGGGCGGAGTATCTCCCTCTCCGAGGCGCTGGGTGTGTCGCTCACCGCCCTCTACTCAAACAAGATGCGCTCCGCGCTGACCATGCTGGGCATTATCATCGGCGTCGCCGCCATGATTACCATGGTGGCGCTGGGATCGGGAGCCGGGAAGGCAGTCGAGGCGCGCATTGCGAAGCTCGGCGCCAATCTGCTTTTTGTGCGGCCTGGGGCGGCATCTGTTGGCCACGTCCACATGGCCGCCGAGTCTGAGGTCAATCTCACACCGGACGATGCGAAAGCGCTGGCACGCGAATGCCCGTCGGTCCAGGCAGTCGTCCCGGAATGCAACGGATCCTACCAGGTCAAGTACGAGAACAAGAACTGGAACACACGCGTCGTTGGATCGACGCCTGATTATGAGTGGGTGCGCAATTCGCCGGTCGAACGCGGCGCGTATTTCTCCAACAGCGCCGATCAGCGGCGGGAACGTGTCTGCCTCCTGGGGAAAACCGTCGCCGACAACCTCTTTGCGGATACCGATCCGGTCGGCAAGAGCATCAAGATCCGCGGCATCAATTTCGAGGTGAAGGGTGTCCTGCAGGAAAAGGGTGTTCAGGGATGGATGAATCAGGACGATCAGATCCTCGTCCCCTTGCAAACAGCCATGTACCGGATCATGGGACGCGACTCCTACAGCTCGATTGACCTGCGCGTCATCGACGACAAATCAATGGATGCAGCGACCCTCGAAGTCGAGTCGGCCCTGCGGCGACGCCACAAGCTGGTTGCCGGGCAGGAGAACGATTTCAACGTTCGTTCGATGGCTGACGTGGCGGCAACGCTGGGGGAGGCAACGAAGACATTCACGATGCTGCTGGCATCGATCGCGCTCGTCTCTCTGATCGTGGGCGGAATCGGCATCATGAACATCATGCTGGTATCGGTCACCGAGCGCACGCGTGAGATCGGCGTCCGCATCGCGATCGGCGCGCGACGCCGGGATATCATGACACAGTTCCTGATTGAGTCGATCACTCTTTCGGTGCTGGGCGGTGTAGCGGGTATTCTCTTGGGTGTCGGCGCCGCCGCGCTTCTGGCAAAATTATATCAGTGGAACATTCTCATTTCTCTGCCGGCCATCTTCATTTCGTTCGGTTTTGCCGCCATGGTGGGGATCTTCTTCGGCCTGTACCCTGCGCGGAAAGCATCGCGCCTCGATCCGATCGAGGCCCTGCGGTACGAGTAGCGGTCATAACCTATTGATGGTTCCCCTCATGCCAGCCGTGTGACACCGCTGATCCCCGAATTGCCTTGCGCCCTTTCGGCGCTGCCCGGTATGATCGCCAGGGAGGATCCATGCAAGTCATTCGCACCGCGTCCATGCGGCCGCTGACCAACAGATCAATCGCCGTACTGGGTTTTGGTTCACAGGGCCGGGCGCAGGCGCTGAACCTGCGCGACACGGGCTTTGCGCCGGTTATTGGGCTGCCATCCGGCAGCCATTCGCGACAAGATGCCAAGAGAGAGGGCTTTTGCGTCACCACACCAGCACGCGCGGTGGCACGTGGCGATATCATACTGGTCCTGGCGCCCGACCATCTCCATGGTGTCGTCTATGAGCAATCGATCCGGCCACAACTGCGCGACGGTCAAACGTTGGTCTTTGCGCATGCGTCTTCTGTCCATTTCGGTCTGGTCAAGCTCCCTCGTACGGTGGATGTGATCCTTGTTGCCCCTCTTGGGCCGGGTAACCGTCTGCGTGATCTGCGGGGCAAACGCGACGGCGTCCCCTGCTTCTGGACGGTGCATCAGGACTACTCTGGCCGGGCGCGAGCGCTCGCCCTTGCTCTGGCACGCGCCATCGGCTGCATCCCCGCCGGCGCCATCGAGACAACATTTGCAGACGAAGCCGTGGGGGATCTTTTCGGTGAGCAGGCTGTGCTCTGCGGCGGCTTGGGGGAATTGCTGACAGCCGGCGTGTCCATACTCGTCCGGCACGGATTGAGCGCGCATGCGGCTTATTTGGAATGCGTCTATCAGCTCGATCTGATTGTTGATCTGATCAAGAGCGATGGACTGGCCGGGATGTACGCGCGGATCTCTCCGACGGCGGCTTTTGGCGCCCGCCGGGCTGGCCCCATGGTTGTGGGCCCCGAAAGCCACCGTGCCATGGAGCAGCTTTACGGTGAGATCGCGACTGGCGAATTCTTCCGGACCTGGGTGAAACAAGGTTCACGGCGGTCATCTCGACGCCATATCGATCCAATTGTTCCTCCAGAGTTTACCCGCGGCGAGCGCACGGTTCTGAGCGCCCTCAAATCACCCCACAAGACATGATGACGTTCGGCAGGCCGTCCCGCCATTTTCTCGCACTGCTCGGACTCCTGCTGGCCATGTGCGGGGTAATGGCCAGCATGGCATGGGCTGCGAACACGGCGCCACCCACAGGGAAAGCCGGCGACTACCCTTCCATGTTTCACGATGATTCTCTGCGGATCATCATCCTGGAAGGCGTCCGGCTGACTTTCAATGACCGATTTGCCGCCGCAGAGTCGCTCTACGCGCATTTGGCTTTGACGTTTCCCCAGTCCCCGACCGGACCTCTCTTTGCCGCCGCCACAATCCATGCTCAGATGCTCGACAGCGAGTCGCCCCAACGGCATGCAGACCTCGAACGCTGGCTGGACGAGGCCAAGTCACGAGCACTCCGATGGCACGCCATTGAGGCGCAGAACGCCGAGCCGGAGTTTGTCTTGGGCGCCGCCGCCGGTTATGAGGCCGTCTTCGAGTCCCGCTGGGGCGGGTGGTTGGCCGCCCTGAAACAGGGACTAAGATCTAAAGGACACTTTGATGCGGCGATTCGCAGGGATCCGGATTTGACTGACGCCTATTTGGGCATTGGGAATTACAACTACTGGAAATCGGTCAAGACAGACTTTATCAACTGGCTTCCGCTGATTCCGGATGACAAAACCAAGGGGCTTGAGCAACTGCGCCATGTTGCGACCGCTGGACTGCTGGCAGCGGCGGCAGGACGCGTGTCATTGGGGTGGGCATTGATCAATGAGCGACGTTATGAAGAAGCGCTGGCCCAAGGCGACACGTTGGCATTGCTGTTCCCGGACGGCAAGGGGCCGCTCTGGATTCGCGCGCTGGCCTCATTTGCACTCAGTCGTTGGGAACAATCGCGTGCGCTTTACAATGAAATCGAGCGGCGCATCCTGGCAGAAGGGCCGGGAAACTACTACAACCTAATCGACTGCGCTTTCTTCCGTGCGCAGTGCAATTTCCACTCCGGCCGATGGTCCGAGACCTTGAGCGAATGCCACAAGGCCCTGGCCTATCCGACGCTGCCGGGAACACGAGAGAGACAGAAGAACAAATTGGCACGGCTGCGGCGGCTGCAGAGCGAATTGAAAGAAAAGGTCAATATGCAACCGGGAGACAAATGGCAGGAGACAGTGCGTTATTGATCCTTTCCAAAGAGATGCCCGCATTGGCCAAGGTGTTTGCGCATCGTCGGTGGGGGCACGGGTTGCCGTGCCCGATTCTTACTCCCGGTTGAGAGGCGGGCACGGCAAGCCGTGCCGACCGACCTCCGATTCTTGATACCGTCATTGATTGATGGTACTACTTTTGTGCAGTCAATTGCGGCCTGGACCGCG
>JAVHPP010000028.1:0-4258 GCA_036170655.1 Candidatus Zixiibacteriota bacterium
GTTGTGATCTACATCGATGAGGAATCGCCCCCAAACCTCCCCCAGATTCGCATGCGCAAACTGCTTCGCGGGAAGCATATGGATCCGGAGTGCGCAGACATCTACGTCCTCCATCAGGAGGTGGTCGCGCTCACGGACGAAGACTCACTCGGCGGGCTGCGACGCTTGTTTGACCGTCTCTGGCCCGGGTTGGTCATCATCGATTCCTTGGTGAGGATACATAACGCCGATGAAAACTCAGCCACCGAGATGGCTCGCGTGGGCGCTATCGTTAAGAAGCTCATTCGGAATTACGGCTGCACATTTCTGTTCACTGACCATCAGCGTAAACCCGGCAACTTTGGTGGCGACGGCATCAGCGGGGATCAACGCCTGCGTGGAAGTACTGAAAAGGTTGCGTTCTGCGATTCCCTATTGTCCGTCCAAAGCAAGAAGAAAGAGAACGGCCGCGAGATCTACACCATCGAGCATTCCAAGTCGCGATGCGCTGCCGCGCTTGACCCATTCGTGGTCTGCCTGGAGGATCCTGCCGATGGGGTTACTTCAATCTACGTCGCAGGCGACGCGGAATCACTGAAGCAGTCTGCGCGTGTGGAGGTCGCCGTCCAACTTCTGGAGTCGAATCTGCCGCAGCTGGACTGGATAACTCGAAAGGAGTTGGTTGAGTCGGGCCGAAGAGTCGGGGTCGGTCGCAGTCAAATTGATGAAGTCCTGCGAGCATGGGAAACGGACGGGCGGATCTTGCGTGAGGACCGCAAACCGTCTGAAGGACGAGGCGGCAAGGCTGCCCACTATCGGCGTAACCCCGATTCCGTCCCGATTCCGTTCCCGATCCCTACCCTTATAGGGATAGGGACGGAGAATGTAAACAAGGTGACCCATCACGACCCGTGTAATCCTATGTTAGGCATGGGATTAGAAGATGCTGGAAAGGCCCTGTCGTCTGGCTCGTCCCGACTCCGTTCCTGGGACGGAGTCGAAGGGTTCCAAGAGGACACGATTCCTTCCCGGGAGTTGGAATCCCGAGAGGGCCCTCGGGACGGAGTCGGACGGACAGATCCAATTGTGTCACAAGGTATTACAAATACAAACCCGACTCCGTTCTCCGTCCCACCCCTTTATAGGAAGAGAACAGAGAACGGAGTCAGGGAGACGCCTGTCGGTGTGCCTGTTGAGTCAGACTCCGACGACTACTGGGAGACTGGAACGCTGTGAGCGCAGAAGTGCTGTTGGAGGAATTGAGTCGGCGCGGTGTCTCCCTTGCTGCCGATGGAGAAAGGCTGACTTACAAAGCTCCGCGCGGGGCGCTCACAGATGAACTCCGCGAGGCGATAATCATCCTCAAGCCGGAGTTGCTCGGACTGCTGCATCGCCTCGCAACCACGCAGGCAGAAGGTGAGGATGATTTCTCAAGGATGACGCTGTCCGAGTTTGCGCAATCTCGCCGGACGCTTCGAATCAGGAGTCACATGCTTGGGGAGGACGTCTGGTGGGTGTCGGACGAGAGTCTCAGACGGACAGTCCCGGATCCTACGCTGGTGGTCTACACCGCGGCCGAATTGCAGCATCTCGTGGATATTTCCCCACAGGACCTGATCAATCTTCACCGAATCAAGAAGACGTTTCATGGGCATATCGAAAACTAGAGAACATCCACGTCCAACGCGTCGGAGGACGCGCAGATCTGCTACCAAGTAAACTTTGAACAAGGGGGCAATGCAGTGCTGACTATTGAACAGATTCCCATCGGGCAATTGAAACCCAACCCCCGCAACCCGCGGGTGAACGACGAGGCGGTCGACGCCGTGGCCCGGTCGATCCAGGCGTACGGCTTCAACAATCCGATCATCACCGACGCCGACCTCAACGTCGCGGCCGGGCACACGCGGTTGAAGGCGGCCCGGAAGCTGGGACTGGAGACGGTGCCGGTGATCCGAGTGCCGGGTTTGGTCGGTTCCAGGTTCACCGGTTATGCGATCGCGGACAACAAGACGGCGGAGATTGCGACTTGGGACCCCGATCTTCTCAGTCAACTGGTCTCCGAGCTCAATCTCGACGTCGACTTCAATCTGACCGACCTGGGATTCTCGGATAAGGAACTGACCGAGATCCTCGACCAGAATTTTGAGGATGACTCCAACAAAGAAGACGAGGCACCTCCACTACCCGAGACGCCCGTCACCCAGCGCGGTGATCTGTACCTGCTCGGTGACCATCGGTTGCTTTGCGGCGACGCCACCAATAGGGACGACGTGCAACGTCTGCTCGAGAGTGAGAAGCTCGACGCCATCCTGACAGATCCGCCCTATGGTGTCAGTTACCTCTCTCGAGGTCAGAAACGAGAGGAGTGGGGCGGCATCCAGAACGATGATCTCGACGCGGAGGGATTGGAGCGGTTCTTGTTCGCCTCATTCAGCAACCTCGCCTCCGTCTGCCGACCGGGGGCAGTAGCGTACATCTGCCACGGGATCTCCATGGCCGGGATTCGGATCGCATTCGAACGTGCCTTCATCAGCGCCGGCTTCCACCTGTCGTCGACCATTGTCTGGGCCAAGCAGTCGGCTTCAATGGGGTGGTCGGACTACCGCGAACAGCACGAGTGCCTGCTGTACGGGTGGATTGGTGAAGGCCATCGAAGGATCAAGGATCGGACGCAAACCACTCTCTGGCACATTGATCGGGAGGGAAACTACCGCCACCCGACTCAGAAGCCCGTCGCCCTGCTGTCACGAGCGCTACGGAACTCGACGATCCGTGGTGAGCGAGTGTGCGATGCCTTCGCGGGATCGGGATCGACTTTGATCGCCTGCGAACAACTGGGCAGGATCTGCTACGCCATGGAGATTGAACCAAAGTACTGCGACGTCGTGGTCACAAGATGGGAGCAGTACACTGGCAGGAAGGCAGAGCGTATCCCCGCGACCGTTGCTCCTGTCCTCGAGGAGGTGACAGATCCCCATGCCCCGGCGTGACGACCCCCGCGTCGAGGGGGAGCACCACAAGAAGGCTTTTGAACTGTATTACGCCCACGGTGAGAAGCGCTCCCTCCCCCGTCTGGCAAAGGAACTGGGCGTCTCTGTAGCCTCCCTCAAAGTGTGGTCACGATCGTTCTCCTGGCGGACGCGGCTCCGAGAGCGGGATGCCCAAGTTGCGCGGCAGTTGGCCGACCAATCATCTCACCGCGGCCAAGCGGAGAATGAGCGGAACCTCAAGATCGTGCGGGCTGCCCTGACGCTCTTGGCGCGAGCGATCACCTCAGGGGATCTCAAGCAGTTGGGTGAGCTTGACAGACTGATCCGTCTCGAGGAGCACCTGATGGGAATCACGGCACCCGGGGAAGCGGCCGGGGCGCACACGTGCAATCCCGTGGTCATTCTCCCAGACGACGGCAGCGATCCAGACTTCGAGCCGCCCGCACCGGTCCACGGCTTCAGTCCTGTGCCGGAGGAGGTGACGACTTCCCATGCCGAAGCGTGACCCGATTGCCAGTGAGTCGGACCGCCACAAGAAAGCGTTTGAACTCTATTACGCCCAGGGAGAGAAGCGGTCCTTCCCTCGCTTGGCGAAGGAGCTGGGCGTCTCGATGGCGGCTCTCAAGGTGTGGTCGAAATCGTTCTCGTGGCAGAAGCGGATCCGGGAACGGGATGCACAGGCGGTTCGGCAGATGGCCGACCAGACCTTGCAGTCCACCGTCGCAGAGTCCTCTCGCAACAAGAGGATCGTACAAATGGCCCTGGTCCGTCTGGCCCAGGCCATCGCCAGCGGACAGATCAAGATGATGATGGGGGATTTGGACCGTCTTGTCCGTCTCCAGGCGTTCCTGGACGGAGACGGAGTGGTCGTGACCGGCGAAACTCTCCGACAGCGGCCTATCATGGAGGTCTGCGACGCCTATGACCAATGGATGGATCTCCTGACAGACGAGGAGCTCGATGCGCTGATCAAAGAGCGGAAGGAGCGGAAGGAGCGAGACGAGAACAAGCCCGCGGCTCCATCACCCGCAACCGATAGCCCCCCGACGCAAGGAGAGGCGAATGACCAAGCCCCGAACCCTCCCGGTTGAGCAGGATCACCACCGGAAGGCCTTTGAACTGTATGCCTCCCAGGGACACGGCCGCTCCTATGAGAAGGTCGCCGAAGCCCTCAGTGTCTCAGTCGCCGGCGTCAAAAAGTGGGGGCGGACCTTCGACTGGCGGCGACGGCTGCAGGAACGAGAGCTGGAAACGGCCCGCCAGATTGCCGATCGCACTCTCCAAAC
>JAVHPP010000029.1:0-4181 GCA_036170655.1 Candidatus Zixiibacteriota bacterium
CGGCCCCATTGACGGCGGGCCTTTTGACGGTTTGACGACTTTTGGGCCCGCCTTTTGTCAGTGAGATGAAGGGGCTTTTGGCCCTTTTTGATGCTCGGAAATGCGTCTGAAACCGATCGATTCAAAGACTTGAGCGCACCAAAGTGCCGGCAGCTCTTTTCTGATAGGCCTCTGATCGGCTCCATGACGTCTTGGGAGGGAAGTCGTTTGGTTCATGGCTCCCCATGTCTGGGCGAAGAAGGACGGCCTCATCGGCCGTTCGATGTGGCCCATGGGCGCAGCAACCTTTTGGGATTTTATGACAAGGAAGATGGCTCGCGGGTCGAATGGCGCATAGCCAATCTCGGCACAGATCGTGAGCCGTGAGTAATTGGAGTGAAAAGCGCCGCGCAAGACGAAGGGCCGCCGAGTTCATCGGCGGCCCATGTGGTAGGAGTCCGGTCGGGCTCAGTCGTCCTCGAGGGGCTCTCCGTGAATATCTTTGGGCACCCTCCACCCTTTGCCCGAGAATCGAAGGATGGTGGCTTGGTCGATGAGGCGATCGACCGTGGCAACCGCCGCGGGTTCTGAAGGAAACAGCGTCTTCCAGCGGGAGAAGCCTGTATTCGCAGTCAAGATGATCGATCCTTGCCGATGGCGGGCCGAAACGAGGCGGAACAGGAACTTCGTCGCCTTGAGGTCGAAGGGCTCATACCCAAACTCGTCGGCTAACAGCAGCCGTGGCTTGGTATATCGGCGCATGACCCGGGCATAGGTTCCATCGACGAGCGACCCCTGCAGATCTTCGAGCATGGTCGCGGTATTGACGAACAGCACGGAGTGTCCGGCCAGACAGGCTGCCCGGGCGATGGTCTTGGCGATTCGAGTCTTGCCCAGCCCGGGCCGGCCCAAGCACAGAACATTGCGCCGCTCCTCGATAAACCGGCAGGTGCATAGTTCCTTGATGATCCTGGCTTCCAGCTTGGGACGGGCCGCGAAGTCGAAGGTCTCCAAGTCCTCGACCGTGCCGAGGCGGGCCAGCTTGAGTCCCCGTTCGGTCCGGCGCTCCTGGCGGGTGTCGACTTCCGTTCGAAGCATGGCCATGGCGAAGTCGGTGTAGGCGCTTGCGCCCTTTTCCGCGGATTCCAGAAGCCTCGGAAGGCTATCGGCCAGGGTGGTGAGGTCAAGGTCGCGGGCCAGCATCTGAAGCTCCTGGAGGGGGTTTTCGAGAGGAGGTCGTGATTTACCGGTCGCCATTGTCGTTCTCCTTTGTGATCGGCTGCCGATCGAGGTGGGCGAACTCGTCGAGGTCGGGCTCCTCGACTTCCCCGAGCAGGACCGGACCAAGACCGCCCATCGGCGGCTCCAAGTTCTCGTCAGGAAGAGGATGGTCCCGCTCCAAAATCCGCCGGACGGCGTGGGCATTGAACCGGCGGTGCTCCTGTGCCTGGGTGGCAGCGGTGAGGAATGCCTCCAGGCCGTAGGTCTCGGCGAGGCGAAGCAATTGGTGCAGATGGATGCCGGCGATACCCTTCATAGTCCCCTTGAGACCATCGACGAATGGAGCCAGGCCAGGGAATCGGCGCAGGAACGCCTGATCCAGCCGCTTCCCGCCATGCCCGGGGTCGGGGCGCCGGGGAAGACCGGCATAGTGGGTAGGGTCGATGACCAGGGTCCCCCGAAAGGTGCTCCGATCGACGTATCGACAGGAGGTCAGCATCTGACCACGCCCGTCGAATACCTCATAGTGCTCGGCGAACAGGCGCACGACGGCCTGACGACCGGCCAGACTGGCGGGAACCGAATACCGGATGCCGTGAACCGAGATCGTAGAATCCAGATCGACAGCGCGCACGACCTCCTCATACACGGGAAATCGGTGGTCCGGCAGCCGGATCAACAGATCGCGCTCGGCCAGATAGGCTTCGTTGGGCACCAGGCCCGTGGTGCCATGGACCCGAAGATTTCCCACCCCCGGAGTCTCGTCAAGCCAGATCCGGGCCCGACGGGTCAGATCGTCCCAGGATGCGAAGGAGGAGCCCTTGAGGAAATCATCGAAAACCAGCCTAAAACACTTCTCGATCTTTCCCTTCCTATCTGGGTCTGCGACGGCGCAAAGAGAGGGTTCGAACCCGTAATGCCGGGCGAACTCCAGGAAGCGGGGGTGCCACAGGGGCTTGCGATCAGGCCCAGCGCGGCCCAGCACTATAGTGCTCATGTTGTCGAACATGCAGCGAATGGTACAGCCGTCAAAATATTCGAAACCCCGGGCCAGCCCCTCGAGCAAGGTCGATTCCCGCTCATCACGGTAGATGCCGATAAACAACCGGCGACTGTAACCCAGCACGAGTCCGAGCACATGGATTCTGACGGAGTGTCCGGCGATCTCCACGATTCCTGGCGACCAGTCGGCCTGAGACTCGGCCCCCGGTTTGGTCTCGAAGCGCCGCTTGGCCGACCGGCGAGCGAGCAAAAGCGTCTGCGCCCGTTGCCGTCTGGCATACTGGGCAAGCATCGTGCGGCCACCCTCATAGCCCATCTCCGAGACCTCCCGGAAGATTCGGGCTGCCGTCAGGCCTTTCGTGACACGCTGGTTGATCTGTTCCAGAAACGGATCGAGCTTCCTGGGCCGGCCTTGGGAAGGGTCGGCCGGTGATTTGGCCAGCGGCTCGACCACCGTCCGGACGATCTTGCGCGAGAGAACCAAGCGCCTGGCGATGCTCCGGGTGCCATACCCTTGGGTCGTCAGGTTCTCGATCCGGTGCCGGTCGGCTTTGGTCAGATCCTGGAGTCGGGAGCGTGGTTTGCGAACCTTGCGAGGGCGGGATGAACTCTTCATGAACGGCCTCCTCGGATTGGGATAGAATGCCGCCGGAACCGGCGGGAAATGGCGAATGATGCGCTTTTGCATCCGGTTTGGCATCTGGTTCAGGCCCGCCGTGGTCCTTCACTGCGACGGTGGGCCCAAGCGGAAGGAGATTCAGTTCTTCGGCGGTCTGGAGCAATTCCTGGCAGACACCGCGATACAGGGCTTCCAGGCGGCGCCTCTCGGCTGGGGGAAGATCGGCCGGTGGCGCGGCCGTCCGCAAGTCGGACAAAGCCCGGGAGATCTGGCGAAGATTCGTCTCGTGCTGTTGGGCACGCGTTGACAGATGCACGGTGGCCGCCGGCTTCAGGATTCCCGTCGGATTGGCCAGAAGAAGCCGCCGTTCCGAGGGGGTTTCCGCAAGGCGGTAGCATTGGATGAGAGCCAGTCGTTCACCGCAAGACAGCCGGTGGATGCCGGCCGATGCCAGCAGGGCATCCTGGTCCTTGGCAGGCAGGCTCGTCAGGTGGTGGGCGAAACTCGGCCCGATGTCTCCACGAGCGAGCTTCTGTTGGGCATCTGCCGATAGGTTCTCCACCAAGGCGCGACGCCGGATGACCCACTCGGGCTTTCGACCGAGCAGTTTGGCGACCCCGGAAACCGTCAGGCCATCCTCTTCGAGCAAAGATTTGACGACGCAACCCTCGTCGAGAGGGGTCAGGGTGCGACGGGGTGCATTGGCCAGCAGCAGCAGGCGTTTGTGCTCGGCCCGGGCTCCCGGGGATTCGATGATGACGGGGATCAGATCACGGCCCTCATCGACCCAGGAAGAAAACCGTTTGAAGCCGTCGATGATCTCAAAAAAGCCATCGTCGGTCGCCACGACACGCAGGGGAAGAGCCTTCAGTTCGCATTCCGGCCCATAAGCAGCTGGAGAGGCTCGAAGGGCGGAAAAGGTGGTGCGCAAGCATGCCGGAGGAAGGAAGCGGACAGGGTTCCACGCATCAGAAGATGGCGGTGCGGAGGGGCGGTTCAACTGGCCGTGGGACAAAGCAGCGGCGTCTGTTGGCCGCGAATGCTGCTGATCGTCCTGTGCGGATTCGTTCGAGGCGCGAAAACAAAGCGACATCAAAAGACCTCCTCGACAAGGGTTTTGTCGGAAACACTCACTGCGGGGCTCCCGCAGGTGAGAGGATCATCGCGCAATTGGTCGTTGAGAAGAGCGAGCACGTCCCGGCCGCTGTTAATGGCATCCTGCAGCAGCCATTCATCCTTCCGGCTTTCCGGAAGGGTATCTTCGACCGCCCCGGCAAGAAGGAGATGTTGCTGGCGATGCAGATCGGCGAGCCGACGAAACCAGGCCCGCCGGGACGAGGCGGGCGTCGGCACATCCGGG
>JAVHPP010000030.1:0-4164 GCA_036170655.1 Candidatus Zixiibacteriota bacterium
GCCAAACCTTGCCACTCATTGCCACTGATGGCCTTAACCATAATTCCGCCGCATCTCCCGTAGGGGCGATCCTGCGTGTCCGCCCATATTTGTCGTGCGCCCTCTTTTCTCATCCCCCCTCCACGAATCCATCTTGCAGCGGGCTGATAGCCGGATAGACTGCCTGATTCGCAGTCTATCCCGGCGGGTGGAACCCGATGAAGTGGTGGATAAGCGTTGGACTTTGCGGTAGACTTGCCCCTCAGTAGACGTGTTAGTTCGACACGAAAGATGTCCGGTCGTAAACTCTAAAGCTGGAGGACCTGAACGTGGCTGAATTTGCACATCGGATCACAGTGGACCCAGAGCAGTGCGGAGGGCGGCCCTGCATTCGCGGCATGCGGATTCGGGTTAGCGACGTGCTGGACCTTCTCGCCAACGGCCTCACCCCTGAGCAGATTCTTGAGGAACTGCCTGATCTTGAACTTGAGGATATCCGCGCCTGCCTGCGGTTTGCGAGCCGTCGCCTTGACCATCCTGTGGTTGCGGCTTGATCATCTGGATCGACGCCCAACTTTCACCGGCTCTGGCGCCTTGGATCACGGCGACCTTTGGGATTGAGAGCCATGCGGTCCGTGAGTTGGGGCTCCACAGAGCAAAGGACCCGCCGATCTTTCATGCGGCCCGCGATGCCAATGCCGTGGTCATGACTAAAGACAGCGACTTTTTGGCGTTGCTTGACCGGTTTGGGCCGCCGCCTCAAATCTTGTGGGTCACCTGTGGCAACACCTCCAACGCTCGACTGAAGCAGGTTTTGAGAGCAAGCGTGCCACGGGCGGTCGATCTTTTGCGCCAGGGTGAGTATCTCGTTGAGATCAGTGACGCACCTGTGACTAACCAGGATGTCTAACTCTGCGTGTCCGCCCGGAGTTGCCGTGTACCCAACGTAGGGGCGCAATTCATTGCGCCCTTCTTCCGGATGTGATCGGGCGTGATGAATCACGCCCCTACAAACCGATGACCGAATCCGACGTAGGGGCGCATGGCCGTGCGCCCTCTTTTCTTGACCGCATGCGTGGATTATGGGAACGTTGCTCTACGCCCGGGGCACGTCGAGCCCTGCGGATCGGGTTCTGGGCGGGTCCGGCGTACACTGATCCCTTGCGGGTCAGGGGCGTTTACCGAGCAGTTTACGATCGAGTTGCAGAAATGGTTGGGACGGCGAATTGTAGTTAGGGCTGCCGAATGGGTATTCGATCTCGCATCGCAGATGCTGTATCCAACTGGTTCAACGGAACCTATGTTCCTCCGCCCAATTCTGGCGTGTTCATCGTCGGCGGCTACTACGAGCGCCACTGGACCGCAAGATCCGTCGGTGCTCTTGGCAGCTTCATTGCTGCCGAGTGGAAGTGGATACTTGGGTTCATCGCCGCTGTTTGCGGTGTTGCCGTCGCCGCCGCAAAACCTTTTTTCTAGGGGAGTAATTAGGGCCAGACTCGATTTTCTGATGGCCCGTGGGCTGAGGGAACGCGTAGCTCTGAAAAGTCGAGTCTGACCCTAATTTCTTTGAATACCATCAAACAACAATATTGGGAGAAGACATGAACAGGATTTGCAGATTGCTAGCTGCCGCTGGGCTGCTCGCGGGTCTGGCAAATTCCGCGTGGTCGTTCGACCTATCGCCCAAGGGCACGCGCTTTGACCGGGATGCCGTCAAGGCGTGGGCACCCAGCTGGCTGGATGGCATCCTCACTGCGCTCACCGACAAGGGTCTCCGGAAATTCAAGCATCCTGTTCACGAGGAAATCACGCACCGCGCCTACGAGTGCAACTACGAGGGCACCACCATCTGCGGCGACCCGGACGCGCAGTACGCGACGCCATACGTCATTGCCGGCGTCCGGTGGAACGACGATCCGCCGTTCCAGATGAATCCGGACCAGGCCCAGAGTACTTCATGCAAGACCAGATACGCGGACGGGCGCCCCATGACAATCCGGTTCATCACCCAGCCCAAATGCTGGGCAGAACTCTTTCTCGCCGCCGAGAAACAGATCAAGACGGACGCCAAGAAGAGATTTGATGTCGCCAACCAGTCTGCGCTGCCACTCCGGTCGCACTTGGGCGACCTGCAGTTCATTCATTCGATGGCGTCTTCCGACGACGAAGATCCGGTTGAAACGCGCAGCAAGATCCTTGGCTGGGCGGAAGTGACCTGGGGCGTGGTACGCGGCAGCTACAAGCTCGAAGCTTGGCTGAAAGACATCAACGTGCCGGTCGTGCAGCAGTTCCTCGGCAGCAGCGGATGGCGCGTGCAGGAACTGTTCTCCCTAGGTGATCCGAGCCTGCGCCCCCACGTAAGCGACGTCGCGTTTGGCAGCCTACTGCACATGGTCGAAGACAGTTTCGCCGCCGGACATGTAGAGCGCATGGAGCCGGCGCATGGAGCGCAATGTCCCGGCAACTCGCATCGCGCACCGGGGCCGATAAGGGAATTCCATTCGTACACCCACCAGAGCACCTCGAAACACGCCGACGCCGACACGCGGGAGGCATTCATCAACAATCGCCTTACACCCGATGTGGTCGACGTGGGCCGCACGCTGGTGGCAATGCGCAAGGCCGACGTGGAATGGGCCGAGGTTGGGGCCTACCTCATGTGCGTGTACGACTTTGCACCGGAGGTGCGCAAGGCCAGCGCCGGGGGATTCTGACCCGGTTCCGCGTCCTCAGCCGAACAGAGTTTGAGGGCCAGGTATTGCAATCACACATTGGGGGAGTAATTAGGGTCGGACTCGATTTTCTGATGGTCCGGGGGCTGAGGGAATGCGTAGCTCTGAAAAGTCGAGTCTGACCCTAATTTCTGTCGCTTGACTTAACACCTCTCGCCTCTCTAGGAGCGCTGTCCATGCCCAGGCGGTCGCGGTTGAAGTGTGCTGGTGCAAGGTCCAGAATGACCCCCCATCCACTAAGGACGGTGCAAACCCATGGTGCCTCTGACTGAATCTGAGAAGACCGAGATCATCCGTCTTCTCGGCACGGGCCAGCCGCTGCCGGAGCAGTGGCGGTATCGACTGTTCCCCAGCGGCCATCGCGCGCAGGAAACAGGCAAGGAATACCGCCTGGTCTATGACGGGAAGCTCAAGCGCGAGGAAGTGCTGGCGCAGACACCTGCCGCGCCGTGGCAACTGGTGCGGAAGTTCTGCACGAATCGACCGCACGCGGACGGCTGGCGGAATCTGCTGGTGTGGGGCGACAACCTGCTGGCGCTGCGGGAACTGCTGTCCGACCAGCAGGGGCCGAATCACTTCGGCACACGTGGGAAGATCAAACTGATCTACATCGACCCGCCCTTTGCCACGCGGCAGGACTTCATGAAGGACAAGGAGAAGGCCTACCGCGACAAGGTCCTTGGCGCGCGGTTCATCGAGTTTCTTCGCCGCCGACTCATCCTCCTCCGCGAAATCCTCGCCGATGACGGCAGTATCTACGTCCACCTGGACACCAAGAAGGGCCACTACATCAAGGCGGTCATGGACGAGGTGTTCGGTGAAGAGAACTTCCAGAACGAAATCATCTGGAAACGATCAGCAGCGCATAGCGACTCAGCAGCTTTTGCGAATATCCATGACGTTTCCTATCTGTACTCAAAGACTGAGAATCCGGTCTTCAACCCGCAATACGCCTCTTACGCCGCGGCCTATGCAGCCCAACGGTACAAACATCGCGATCCTGACGGTCGCCGCTTCATGGATGACAATCTCACAGCAATGGGGTTGAGAGGCGGGGGGTACACGTACGACTGGAAGGGGGTCACGCGAGAGTGGCGCTGCCCAAGAACCACAATGGAGAGGTACGAGAGGGAGAGCAGGCTCTACTACACTCGCAGTGGCGGCGTTCGGCTAAAGAGGTACTTGGATGAGATGGCCGGACTTCCTTTTCAGGACGTGTGGACCGATGTATTTCCCGTCAACTCTCAGGCCGCAGAACGCGAGAAGTATCCCACTCAGAAGCCCGAGGCTCTCCTGGAAAGAGTTATGCGGTCCTCATCCAACTCCGGCGACATTGTCCTCGACTGCTTCGCTGGGAGCGGCACCACGGCGGTGGTGGCGGAGAAGCTAGGGCGGCGCTGGATCGCGATGGATTGCGGCAAGCTGGCCATTTACACCACTCAGAAGCGGCTGT
>JAVHPP010000031.1:0-4037 GCA_036170655.1 Candidatus Zixiibacteriota bacterium
GTCACGAGCGTCACCTATGATTCCAACTTTCCCACGGCAAGCCGTGGGGCACCCCGCGTCTCATCCCATCTCGCCATCTGACACAGGTTCTTCGACTGCTTCGCCAACATCAGGCGCGGCGACAGTGAGGTCGGCGGTCTTCGCAGCGAATTGCAGGAGCGCTTGCGCACCGCGCTTGCCGGTCTCGCCGATTTCCATTTCGGGGCCGACACAGGATGGGCAACCGGACTGACAGGGGCATTCGGCGATCAGACGGGCGGTCTCGGTGAAGAGTTCGCCGGCCATTTCGTAGAATTTCTGCGAGAAGCCCACACCGCCGGGGATGTTGTCGTAGAGGAAGATCGTCGGGAGGCCAGTGTGCAGCGCGCGGACCTGAGAGAGAGCGCCGATGTCGCGCGTGTCCGACATGACCCACAAGGGCGCCATGTGCCCGAGGGCGTTGGCGGCGGCGCACAGAATCTCGCCGGTTACGCCCAGCCCGAAGCCCAGCTTCGATGCGACGTCCGCATCGAAATCGACCCAGAACGCCGTCGTGTGCATCTCGAGTTCGGGCAAGTGGATGCGGCCGGAGCCGACATTTTCGTGCGTGAAGAACTTGATCTTCTTGTAGAGCACGGCCACGGTGGTCAGCGACACCTCGCCGCAGGAAAGGCGGGTGTCGGGCGTCACACGCCTCTTGTCGACCGTGAGAATCTTGAGATCCGTCTTGGTCTCGGCATCGGTGAAATAATCGACATCAACCGATTCGACATAGGCGCGGCGTCCGTCCCAATCCAGTTCCTTCACTTGGTACTGCTCGGCATCATGCAGGTAGATCGCCTCCGGATGGAGGAAGACCGGCGCGGCAAACAGGTCGACCTCGCCGATGACCTTGTTCTGGTTGGAGCGGTCGAGGATCACGAAATTTTCCGGAGACGCCGACCGCAGCGACACCTCCCCCGCCGGGTAGATCTCGGACATCCAGTAGTATTGCCCCGATGATTGAGTGAGTACGCGGTTCTTTTCGAGGTAATCCAGCATCGGCGCAATCGTATCGGCGCCGAACTTCTCATCGGCGCGGAACGGGAGCTCGAAGGCGGCGCACTTCATATGGGACATCAGCACAACGAGGTTGTCCGGATCGATGATGCCGGATTCGACCGGCCGGCCGAAAAGATATTCCGGGTGCCGCATGAGGAACTGATTGACGGGCGAGGAGTTACCCACAAGGATGGCGGCCGACAGCCCGGAACGCCGTCCGGCGCGTCCGATCTGCTGCCACATCGAGGCGATCGTACCCGGGTAGCCCGTGAGAATCGCGACATCCAGCGAACCAACGTCAATCCCAAGTTCCAGCGCGTTGGTCGAGACCACGCCGCGCACAGTCCCCCGGCGCAGACCCTGCTCGATGGCGCGGCGCTGATTCGGGAGGTAGCCGCCCCGGTAACCTTCCACAATCTTGGGATTGATTTTTTGTTTGGTCAGATGAGCGCGCAGGTAAGTCAGGATGATCTCGACGGCACGCCGATACCCCGCAAATACAATGGTCGATACGTTGTTAGCGATGAACTCCGAAGCCAGGGTATTGGCGACCGAGAGCGACGAGCGGCGGATTCCCAGCGCGGCGTTGACCACCGGCGGATTGTAAAGGATCACGTGTTTTTCCGCCGTCGGGGCTCCGCTCTCATCAACGACGTGAAATGGCTGGCCGACGATCTTGGATGCCAGTTCGGCGGGATTATGAATCGTCGCGGAGCAGGCGATGAACAGCGGGTGCGAATTGTAGAAGGCGGCCACGCGCTGAAGGCGGCGGATCACGTTGCCAAGGTGGGAACCAAAAACGCCACGGTAGTGGTGCAACTCATCGATGACGACATAATCCAGGTTCTCGAACAATTTGACCCACTTGGTGTGATGCGGCAGGATTCCCGAATGGAGCATGTCGGGGTTGGTGATTACAATCTGGCCCGCCGAACGCACGGCGCGGCGCGCCATCTGAGGCGTGTCACCGTCGAAGGTGTGTGTCTTGATGTCAACGCCGACACATTCGGTCAACTCGATCAGTTCCGCGCGCTGGTCTTGCGAGAGCGCCTTGGTGGGGAAAAGATACAGCGCCCGTTTCGATGGGTCCTTGAGGATGGCATCGATGACCGGCAGATTGTAGCAGAGGGTCTTGCCCGATGCCGTCGGGGTCACAACGACAACGTTCTCACCCGAGTGCACCCGTTCGACTGCCTCGGCCTGATGACTGTAGAGACGGGAAACGCCTTTCTGCCGGATCGCGCGCACCAGACGTTCGTCAAGGAAAGCCGGGAAGTCCGCATAACGGCCCGGTGTGGCGGGGAACGTGTGCCAATGCACAATGCAGCGCGCCGACTGTTTGTCGGAGCGGAGACGGTCAAGAATCTGCTCGAGGTTCATAGCGGCATCCAATTAGAGAATGAAACGAGTCCTTCCACAGGTCCTGCTTAATGAAGGTGCGGCGTTCTGTCCATCACTTTTTCGCCGTGGGCGGCTTGGGACTGTGGCGGCGTGTCAGCCATGTGCCAAGGTAGAAGACCGCGACCGCAGCCAAGGCCGTGTAGATCTCGGGGCCTTCCCGTGGCTCGGAACCAAACACCAGAAGTGCCTCCAGCCCGATGATCAAGCCCAGGACTTGGAGGATGCGTCCCCCCCGATAGGCGGCGACATTCCGCGCGGCTGGCTCCATGGCAATTCCACAATTGAAGAAACGGGGACTCACACACCCCGGCGCACCAGCAGCCGCCGGCAATTGTCGCAAAATCGGTCGGCCTTGGTGTCGGTGTCGGTCATCGACGTCGAATGGTACATTACACAGCACGGGTTGCCACACCGCGACAGGTGATAGAGCTGCCCAACCTGATAAATTGCCTCCTTGAGAATACGAGAGTAAATCAGCTTCTCGTCTTCCGGATCGCCAAAGAATTCCTGGCGCATCCGGTAGAACGAGACGACAGCGCACCCGGACTGGGGATCCGCTTCGCCGTACACAAAGGGCGTGGTCGGGATGTAAAGGTCCTCCTCCGTCACGGCGAGGAACTTCTCCGTCTCTCCCTGACGCATCAGTTCCAGTTTGGCGAGAATGACAGTCGCGTAGTATTGGCCGCGTTGTTCGTTTTCCGCCTCTTCGGGCAGATCGATTCCCTGCAGGATGTCCACGCCCGACGAAAAGGCCACGGACAGATTGGCGGCTAACTTGTTGATCTGGTAGAAATCCAGATCACCCAATGGAATTACGATAATTTTACCGCGCGTTCTCATAAGAAGGGACCAGCCGGCGACAAGCGTTATTGCGTTTGGAAAAACCGGCTCTCCGAACCATCAGTGCGAATCTCAACGGTCATCTTTCCCGCACACTTGGGGCAGAACGCCACATATGCTGTCTTGTCGCGATTGATATATGCTCTGACATAAACCCGGCAGCACTTGAAGTACACACCGACGAATTCACGGGGTGGCCGTTTCATGTTCGAAACAGTACGATTCACAGAGTGATGAAGCAATCGCTTTCCGGGCCAAGTCAATGATGATGGAGAGCGATCTGGATCAATAGGGAAGAAAAGCGTAGGGTGGGTGTCCGGCGCCCGCGATGTATGGTGAGGATTCTCCAATATATAATGGTGGGTGCAGAGCACCCACCCTACTGACAGCGTCACGTTTATCAGCGCCGTGGTTATCGAATGCCGAGCGCCGCTGCGCCAATGAACCCGGCGTCATTGCCCAGCGCGGCCCTGCCGACACGTAGTGACTTGCCAGCCGCGGAGAAGGCGTGACGGTGAATGTGATCGCGGATCGCGCCGAGCCAGTGCCCGTCGCGATCGGCGTCGGCAACACCGCCACCGATGATGACGGCCTCGGGATCGAGAACATTGACGGCGCTGAGAATCCCGAGCGCCAACTGGAGAGCCGATTCATCGAGGATGTGGCTGGCGGACGGATCCCCGTCGTGCGCGGACGCGAACAATCCGGCGATGGTCATCACGCCGCCGTCTTGTCGCTGGCAGCGCGCCAGAGCGCCCGTGGGATTTTCCCGCGCG
>JAVHPP010000032.1:0-18058 GCA_036170655.1 Candidatus Zixiibacteriota bacterium
CACCCACCTGACCTACGACCACGAGATTGGCCAAGCAAAGGCGATACAGGTTTTGGCCGGTTTGCTCTGTTCCGGGTTGATGCGACCAGAGATGGGTCAACAGAGACTCGACTCGATCGACACCGTCGGGACTCTTCCCCAGAACCAGGGAACCACCCGAGTCGAAGTAATTGAATGGCGACACGGATTCAGTCATGAGTCAGATCCGCCATCAGATACTGCGCCACCGGCGTCCGTCACGTTGCAGCAGCACGTCGGCATCCTCCGGTCCTTCCGATCCGGCGGGGTAGAGCGGCAGGGGCGTTCGCGGGTCATTGTGCCATGTATCGATGATGCGATCGACCCATCCCCACGACAGTTCGACTTCGTCTTCACGCGAAAATAGTGTGGCGTCTCCGCTAACGGCATCGAGAATCAGACGTTCATAGGCTTCCGGAGACGAAGCACCAAACGACGTGGCGTACTGGAAGTCCATACGCACCGGGTCGATGTGCATTTTCATCCCCGGTGCCTTGGCGGAAAACGCAAGGTAGATTCCTTCGTCCGGCTGGATCTTGATGCCCAAGACATTGGGGCCCGCATGGGATGTCCCGGCGCTGCCAAAGAGTACCAGCGGCGGCGCCTTGAAGGTGATGGCGACCTCGGTGGCGCGCCGGGCCAGACGTTTGCCGACCCGTACATAGAACGGCGTTCCCGCCCAGCGCCAGTTGTCGATGGCCATCCTCATGGCCATATATGTCTCCGTCACCGACTGCGGGGCCACGCCCGGTTCCTCCCGGTACCCAGGCACTTTGGCGCCACCGACCGCGCCCGCGGCATACTGACCGCGCACCGTAAAACGGCGCACATCATCCGCGGAGAATGGCCGCAAAGAGCGCAACACCTTGACCTTTTCATCGCGCACAGCGTCGGCCGACAGGGTCGCAGGCGGCTCCATCGCCAGCAGCGTCACGAGTTGAAGAATGTGGCTCTGCAGCATGTCGCGGGTGACACCGGCTTTCTCGTAATAGGTGGCACGTCCCTCGACCCCTACCGTCTCGGCCACGGTCACCTGGATATGGTCGACATAGCGGCTGTTCCAAAGAGGTTCGAAGAAGCCGTTCCCCAGACGGAACACGAGAATGTTCTGCACCGTCTCCTTGCCCAGGTAGTGGTCAATCCGGTAGACTTGGTGTTCGTTGAATGCGCCATGAACGGCCACGTTGAGTGCGCGCGCGCTGGCGAGGTCGCGACCAAATGGTTTTTCGATGATGATGCGCGTCCATGGCGATGTGTCATGATGGGGCGCGATCAATCCGGCGGCGGCGAGGTTGGCGATGATCACGGGGAACTGGTCGGGCGGCGTTGCCAGGTAGAAGAGCCGGTTCCCCTGTGTGCCGGCTGTGAGATCAATCTCGTTCAAATGGGATTTGAGCCGGACATAGGCGCCCGTGTCGTCGAAGTTTCCTTCATGATAGAACAGCCGCGAGGCCAGGCTGTCCCACACACCCTGATCCAGCGGCAGGCGGCGTGAAAAGCGTGCAACGGAATCGCGCATCTCGCCGCGAAACTGATCGTCCGTCTGGGGACGCCGGGCAAAACCAACGACCGCGAAATCCACCGGCAGTAGCCGGTCCAAGGTGAGATTGTAGAGCGCATCGAGCAGCTTGCGCTTGGTCAGGTCGCCGGTGGCGCCAAAAATGACGATCGCGCATGGGGTGCCGTTGCGCGGTGGTTCGAGTCCTGTCGCCAGCGGATTGCCTGCGCTCTTGTCCATGACCTGAACCGGCATCTTACTTGTCCGATCCGTTGCTGGTCGTACGGACAGCGTGGCCACCGAATTCATTACGCAATGCCGCCAGCACCTTCGCGGCAAAGGATTCCTCCTGGCGCGAGGTGAAGCGCGCCAGCAACGACATTGTCAGAACCGGCGCGGGGATATCGTGGTTAATGGCTTCAAAGACGGTCCAGCGTCCTTCACCGGAGTCCTCGACATACCCTTTGAGCTTCGACAGGTCGGGGTCTTTCTGGAAAGCGGCCTCGGCGAGTTCCAAGAGCCAGGACCGCACCACGCTCCCTTGATTCCACAGGTGGGCAAGGGCGCCCAAGTCATAGTTGAATCCCGAGGCACGGAGAATCTCGAATCCCTCGGCGTACGCTTCCATCATCCCATACTCGATGCCATTGTGGATCATTTTCGAGAAGTGTCCTGCGCCGGCCGGACCGGCGAGGATATACCCATCTGGGGGCGCGAGTGTCTTGAGCGCCGGTTCGACCTGCTGAAACGCTTCTTTCTCTCCCCCCGCCATCATGCAGTAACCGACCTTCAGTCCCCAGATGCCTCCTGAAGTGCCGATGTCGAGAAACTTCTGCCCCCGGACCCGGCAATACTCGTGATGACGGACAGAGTCGGTCCATCGCGAATTGCCGCCGTCGATCAGCAGATCACCTGGGGACAGGCGCTCCGCCAAGTCAGCGACGGCCTGATCGGTCGCATCACCGGCGGGTACCATAACCCAGACGGTGCGCGGCGGATTCAGCTTCGCGATCAGATCATCGTACGAAGCGGCACCGAGCGCCCCATGCCCGACCGCCTCAGTGACTTTCCCCGGCGAGCGGTTGTACGCCACGACCTGATGACCGCCTCCGAGTAAACGGCGCACCATGTTCATCCCCATGCGCCCCAGACCGACAAATCCGAGTTTCATAATCGCTCCTTGTGATATGTATTCCGTCGCCCTTCGCGTCTCCGTTGAACCAACACGGGGGGCTTACTCTGATTCTATAGCCAAAGCCAGTTCGTTCAGTCCGCGCAAGGCGTCAGCGCCGAGATGGACGTGGAGAAACGGCCGTCCCCGGCTGGTCAGTGAGCGTGCATCACCGAGCGCCTGGGCCATTTTCAGTGTCCCGAACGTATAGGCGGCGCCGGGAATGGGGATGTCAGCCGTGTTTTCCGCCGTGATCAACATGAAAGCGCCCGACTGCGGCCCTCCTTTGTAAAGCTGTCCGATCGAATGCAGGTATCGTGGTCCGTAACCCCGCAACGTCGCGCGTTTGGTTTGTGCGCGCAGCGTTTTGCGGATGCGGGAGATCACCACCTCAGTTTCCATCGCATCATCCAGGTACGCCAATACAGCAATGTAGCCGCAGTCTTGCGCGCGCTCGACCCACGGGCGGATTGAGGCTTTCACCGTTGATGATGTCTGGCCCGCCGCAACAGAACCGCCACGGCGGATGGAGAAATTGACGCCCTCGGCGACCGCTTCAGGCAAAGGGGCGCGATTCTTGGTACCAATCTGGTCCAAGAGCATCCGGGTGTTGTCTTTGGACTCCTGCACATTGGGTTCGTCAAACGGGTTGATTCCCAGTACCCATCCGGCCACGGCAGTCGCCAGTTCCCAGCGGAAGAACTCGGTGCCGATCTGGGCACGATCCACCAGTGTCACCTCCACGACTGGTCTGCCAGCCGCAACCAACTGATCTTTCAGCCGACCGAGGGATACGCGTTCTTCCACCAAGCGCATCAGCACAAACAGCCGGTCAGGGCCATAATCGTCCAAGTCTCCGGGCGGTTCCCCTTCGATGGGCACAATTCCGGTTTGATTCTTGCCGGTGGATTCGGCGATCAACTGCTCGATCCAAGGGATCACTGGCGCCATGGACGGGGTGGCGACAAATGTCAGCTTGTCCTGCCCGGCACGCGCGCCGGCACCCATCAACAGGCCCAATTCGAGAGCGGGATTGGCAGGGCTTCCACTCAGGCCCTCGTGCTCGCTTGCGACGGCGTAGTCGAGGATGGCCTGCAGCGGAATCCCGGCGAGGGCGCCGGGAACCAGGCCGAAATAGGATAATGCCGAGTATCGTCCGCCGATATCAGACGGGTTGAGGAAAATGCGGCGGAACTGCCGTGCCCGCGCCAGTTGCTCCAGTTGTGATCCGGCATCGGTGATGGCCGCAAAGTGTCTCCCGGCCTCGCTTCCCAACTCTGCGACCATTTTGTGCCAGAAGTATTCGGTGTGTGACAGAGTTTCGACGGTCTTCCCCGATTTGGACGCCGAGATGAAGAGCGTTCGCTTCAGGTCGATCCGGGATTCGATCTTCTGAATGGCTGCCGGGTCGGTTGAATCGAGGACCATGTAGCGCTGTGGCGATCCAGGGCGGGGGAACATCCGCCCCAGGACGGTAGGGCACAGGGATGACCCTCCCATCCCCATAACAACGATGTCACCGATACCATCCTGCGTGACCGAATCAGCGAATCGGGTCAGATCCCCGACTTTGTCCCGCATCGCGGAGGCGATGCCCAGCCACCCCAGTCGGTCAGCGATCAGTCTCTGCGTGGACTGGTCACTGGTCCAGACGGATGCGTCGGACTTGGATATCCGCTCGATCACGTGATCGATCTTTGCTTTTTCCTGCCAGGTGTCCCAAGAATGTTGCAAGACGCCCGGGTGGATGGTCAAGACGCTGGAGACGGCAGTACTCATCATTAGGTGTCCATTTCTGGTCAGGGATTTGGCTTGGTCGGGTATTTTCCCCCGGAACGGCCGGTCAGGACTTAAGAGCCCGGATGGTCGAGGCGTAGTTTTCAGTTCTAAACAGTCCCGACCCCACTACCAAGATATCGGCACCGGCATCGATCACCCGATGGCAGGTTTCTGTGTTGATGCCGCCGTCGACTTCGAGAAGGCAGGTAAATCCCCCTTCGTCAATAAGATGCCGTGCTGCACGGATCTTTTCTGTGCTGCTCTCGATGTACTTTTGACCGCCAAATCCGGGAAAGACAGACATGATGAGGAGAAGGTCAATCTTGTCCAAGTATGGACTGACTCGCTCCAACGGAGTGTCGGGATTCAGTGTCAGTCCCAGCTTGACTCCCAAGCGATGGAGACGGTCGAACATCGGCTGCGGATTTGGGGCGGCCTCAATGTGGAACGTGATATTGTCGGCGCCATTCCGTACGAACGCCTCGGCGTAACGCGCCGGATCGTCCAACATCAAGTGGACATCCAGGAAGACGTCTGTCGCCCGGTCGAAGTATCCGGTGAGATCTGGTCCAAACGAGATGTTCGGAACGAAGTGCCCATCCATGATGTCGACATGAAGCCAGTCGGCGCCCGCCGCCACAACGGCCCGCACATCATCTTCCAGATGCGCAAAGTCACAGGAGAGCACGGAGGCGGCAATTTGGGGCATAGGGGGGCTCGCGAGATCGGCTACGCTATGAATTTGCGGCGATCAAAGGTTCGCGGCCAGACAAATCTGAGCGGATGCCTGCCGCGAAGGCCCATTGGGCGGGTCTTTATCCTGCGCCGGGTCCGCCCCCTTTTCCAGTGGGGAATTTTCTCAGCCCACTACGGAGATACTCCCAAGAGTAAGTCAGCCCCGTTGTGGGGAACCAGATCAAGGCCTGTAGCAACAACTGATCGTACCGGATTGGCTCTACTGGCCGGACTTCACGTAACACGCGCCAGAAACCCGCGGTGACGGCGAGACGGGCGATCCCGGACACGAGAATGGGTAGCAACAGATGGGATCCCCGGAAGGTGCCGGTTGCGGTCAGGAGCGCCCCAAAGTTCATCCCGCTGAAGATGGCGATGCCATTGATCGCCTGGTACACCGAGAGGAGACGTGGGCGGCGTTCGGGCGACGTTGTGTCGAGCAGGAAGTAGAAGGTGGAGAGTTCGAAGGCCGCCCACGACGCGCCGCCGTACAACTCAGCTATCGCCAACAGAGCCGGGCTTTGCAGATAACACCACAGAAGGGGAACAAAGCCGACCGAGATCCCGGCCGACAGCAAGACCTTACGCGCTCCGTGGCGGTCACACATCCGTCCCCAAAAGGGCATCATCGTGAACTTGGCGAGCATCGAGGCGGCGGTGACGATCGTAAATTGCAGATAGGTGAAATTCATTCCCCGGAGCATGTATGGGGTAAAAAAGGGGACCGCGGCGAAGACAGAGAAGTTCATCGCGGCCAGATAGAAGATCAGCATGGCCGAGTTGCCCTCCCCCGGCCGGAAGAGAAAATGACGGATCGGGATGGCCGATGTCGCTTTCGGGATGACCGAGGCCGGAGGTTCGTACTGGCGATTCAGAAAATAGACAGAGACCCCGCGCGCGACGAAAGCCAGCATGAACATGACCGCAAAGGTGGCGGTCCGTCCCCGCCCGTCCGCAGCGGAGATGTTCAGCAGGACACCCGCGGCGAGGAAAACCAGAAACTGAACGGCGCCGCTTGTCAGATTTCGTCGTCCCAGGTACTTCCCCTTGTTGCTCTGGCCGAGAAGGTCCCCCATCCAAGATTGCCACGCCGGGGCCAAAAAGAGGAGGGCCGATTGGTAGATGATCGCCAGACTGATGAGGATCCAGACCGAGCCTTCCACGTGTGCCGAGCCGGCCGCCCGTGCCAGATATGCGAATGGCAGGTAGATAGCGCCCTGCAACGCGGCGGCCCAGACGACGACGCGACGGCGGGAGCCGGCTCGCCGGATCGCTGCCGGGGAGAAGAGCTGGAGGAGGGATCCGACCAGGAGGGGAGCAGTGATCAGATAGCCGATTTCGGCCGCCGTGGCGCCAATAGAGACCGCAAAGGCCGTCAGGTACAGTTCGCCGACGCCCATCATGACTGCGAAAGCGCAGGCGTCGTAGACCGAGAGCCGCAGGCTCTGTTCGATCTGTGATGTTTCGGTGAATGCTTCCCGGACTTTCAAAGGCGGGCCTCCCGGTCCCCGCGTAGTCTACCCGTTGAGGGGGCTGTGTTGAAGGATTACTTCATGGGTGGGTTGAAGAATGTCTGCTTCCTTGCAGGAAACCAGCGTGTCGGCGCGGAGGAAAGCCTTGACTGCCCGGGGCACAGCGCATTTCCCAGAGGCGGGAGGGTACATCCCACCTATGAAAAAAATGTGGTTTCCGAGGGCAAACGTGCGGATTTCTCTTGCGGTGTCATTCGCCAGACTCCATGCTAAGAGTGAAAGAAGGGCATTTGCCCTATGGAGACGGGCAATGATTGCGGGAAAAACGCCGGAGGAAAATACGGCGAGGCATCGTCAAGAATATCCAGGAGGGGCAAGGTTTTCCGGCGATGCGGTGAACAACGGGCGATTTCATTCTGATGGAGCGAAGTCTTAGGGTATCGAAGAAGATCAGGGATTTGAAGTGACGTCAAACGTAGTGGCAGTACCAACCCTCTACCCGAACGGGAGGCACGTATGCCGATGATGAAGAAGAAACCGGCGAAGAAGGCCAAAGCCAAGAAGGCCCCGGCCAAGAAGAAAGCCGCCAAGAAGAAAGCGGCCCCAAAGAAAAAAGCGGCGCCGAAAAAGAAAGCCGCCGCCAAGGCGAAACCCAAGACCAAGCGCAAACCGAACGCCGCGTTCATGAAGCCGATGCAGCCATCCGATGCACTCTCGGCGGTCGTGGGGATGAGCGCGTTGCCGCGCACCGAAGTCACCAAGAAGCTTTGGGCGTACATCAAGCGCAATGGCCTGCAGGACGCCAAGAAGCGCACCATGATCAACGCCGATGACAAGCTGCAGGTGATCTTCGGTGGACGTCCCCAGGTGTCGATGTTCGAGATGACGAAGCTCGTCTCGAAGCATCTGAAGGAAGCCTGAGCGTCGTCGCGGCCCAGCCGCAAGTTGTGACCAACCCCGCCCCGGTCGTGAGTTGATCGGGGCGGGGTCGTATTTGGGGGCCGGGATGCTGGGGATTTTTCAAGGCCAGGACGCCAAGATCGGGAGCGCCCGGACGCTGCGCCGCGAATTGTGTTGCCCCTGACCTTGTCACGCCAATCTTTCCCTCATGCGCCTGATCGAACGCCTTGCCGCCGTGCTGACGAAATGGTCGGTCCGCTGGGTTCCCAACTCGTTTATTATTGCCTGCATCCTGACCGTGATCGTCTTCGCTCTGGCGCTGGGATTCACCAGTGCTTCGGTGCTGCAATGTGTCACCTACTGGGGTGATGGATTCTGGGCGCTCCTATCCTTTGGCATGCAGATGTGCCTGATTGTCTTTACCGGGTACATTGTGGCTGTTTCTCCGCCCGTGCGGCGGTTCCTGGGAGCGGTGGCGAAAATCCCCAAGGGGCCGAAGTCGGCGATTCTCACCATGACGGTCATCTCGCTGGCGCTGTCGTGGTTTCACTGGGGGCTTTCGATTGTCGGCGCCGCGTTGATGGTGCGGTTCATTGCTGCCCGCAGACGCGATGTCGATTATCGTCTCCTGGTTGCCTGTGCCTACTTGGGGATGGGGTGCACCTGGCACGCGGGGCTTTCCGCCTCTGCCCCACTTCTGGTCGCCACGCCGGGGCATTTTCTGGAGAAGGAGATCGGGGTTATTCCAATGGGCGAGACCATCTTCTCGCCTTTCAACCTGATTCTGGTCGCTGCGGTATTCGTCTTCTTGTGTGTTTTCACCCCATTGCTGCATCCGCGCCGTGAGAATACGGTGGCCGTGGATCCGTCCGTTCTGGAAGGATTCGAGGATTTCACTCCACCTGCGTGCCCGCAAGCGCCGACGCCGTCCGAAAGGTTCGAACATTCATACATCATCAATGCCATCTTCGGCGTCGCCGGGCTGGTCTGGGTTGTCTGGTACTTCACTGTCAAGGGTGGTGGCCTGACCCTCGACGCATTCAACTTCACTGTCCTGTTTCTGGGGATTCTGCTGCATCGGACCACCGCATCATTTCTGAAAGCGTCCGAGGAGGGCGGCAAATTGATCTTCGGGATTGTCCTGCAATTCCCCTTCTATGCCGGTATGTACGGCATCATCAAATCATCAGGTCTCGCCGAGGTCCTGTCCAACGCACTGGTCTCGGTGGCGACCGTGAAGACCTATCCGGCGATTCTCTACTGGTACTCGGGGATCGTCAACTACTTCGTGCCGTCCGGCGGGTCAAAATGGGCTATCGAAGCGCCGTATGTGCTGCAGGCGGCCAAGACGCTGGGCGTATCAGCGCCGAAGGTCGTGACCGCCTACGCTTGGGGCGACATGGCGACCGACATCATCCAACCCTTCTGGGCGATTCCGCTTTTGTCAGTCGCCAAGCTCGACTTCAAGGACATCATGGGATATGAGCTTCTGATATTCATTGGGTACGTAATTCTCGTGACGGCGGCGTTTCTGTTGTTTCCGTGAACCAACTGATGTCGGCAAAGAATTGTGTGGGGTGCGGCTTGCCATGCCCGTCAGCGGGCATCGTGTGCTGCCCAAGCAGAAAACCCAATCACTGTCTTAAGCTGACCCAGTAGTCAAGTACCGCTACCAGGCAACCAGGTGCAGAGAGAACGGACACGGCAAGCCGTGCCCCTACATTCCGGGGATCACAGTCAGCATTCGGGAGGGCGGAGTCGTCCTCACGCTGCCGGTGCGACGCGTCCTTCTCTCACCCGCCGATTGAGATCTGTCTGCACGATGAACCAGACCGCCGGTGGAAAGACAAGCCACAGCAGGAAGACGATCCATTTGTTGAGTTTTTCGGAGCTGACCTTCTCGTAAAGCTGACCGTACTTGTAGTGCGAGTAGATCACCCCAAAGGGGATGAAGATCAGCACGGTCCACAGCCCCGGGCTGGCCTCGGCGTCGTTGGCGAGGTGCTTCAACTCTGTCGCTGTCTGATAGAACCAGTAGATCACGTAGATCCCCAGGGTGATAATGACCAAACCCACTTGGGCCCACATGTTGCGCTCTTTCACCATTGTGGCAATCCCTCCTGCCTGCGAAGTGACTTAGTTCTGACCACTCTGTGTCGTCCCCATGCTACGAGCCGAATCGGTCGGTGAAACTTGTGGAACATTGCACGGTTTGGCAACAGGTAATCGCTGCCCGTCCTTTGGGCCGATGGATCATCTCGGTTTGCCCGTTGATGCTGCGCAGGTCATCGCCGGGTCGATTAGTCTGGTATTGCCCCGTCACGAATGTTAATTTCTCCCGTGTCCGGTCCGCTTGGGCGGATTGGCGTGCCGATGACCCAGTTCCGGTTCTGGAGGAGAATGAAATTATGACGATAACGACCCACGTTCGCCCGGACATGGATACCTACTTCATGCTGATTGCCATGGCGGTGAGAGAGCGCGCCAATTGCCTTGGGAACAAGGTTGGGGCGATTCTGGTGGTCGACAATCGTATCGTTTCGACCGGATACAACGGGACCCCGTCGAAGACGAAGAACTGCGAGGATGGCGGCTGTGATCGGTGTGCGAACCGTCAGAAATACGGGCCGGGGGAGGGATATGACCTCTGCATCTGTGTCCATGCGGAGCAGAATGCGCTCTTGTCGGCTGCTCGTTTCGGGGTGCCGGTGGCAGGCGCGACCCTCTACTCGACCATGCGTCCCTGCTTCGGCTGCACCAAGGAGCTCCTCCAAGCCGGTATCCAAACCGTCTTCTATTTGCATGACTGGCACCACCCGGAAGCGACGGTGGCCGCCCAGTACGAGATTCTTCAAGCGCGCTTCGGCGGCGGCATCCGTCCCTTGGTCGTCGATGACCCCCGCACCGACTGGGCGGTGTCTAAGAAGCCTGTTCCCGCTGCCATTACCTGATCGATCATGAAGCAACTGGCTTGGGGTCCAGCCACATGGATCACGCGCATCTGACTGCCGGAATGCTGACCGATCCCCGAGACATCCGCTTCGCGGAGACACTGGATGCCTGACGCTGAGATTCCATCTTTACCGGGCGCCAACATTCCCCCAATCGGAGAGAAACCGCCAGCACGGGAGGGTGTCGGCTCCCGGTTGCGGCGCATCTTCTTGGGGAAGCCGCGCGATCTGTCGGATCGGTCGTTGTTCAACAGGTTATCGCTGGTCGCGCTCCTGGCGTGGGTGGGACTGGGCGCCGATGGGTTGTCCTCATCATCTTACGGTCCTGAAGAGGCGTTCCGCGCCTTAGGCGAACACACGTATCTGGCCGTCGCCCTTGCGATTGCGGTTGCGGGCACGGTCACGATCATTTCCTGGGCGTACTCTCACATCGTTGAACAGTTCCCCGAGGGTGGTGGCGGTTATGTTGTGGCCACGAAGCTCTTGGGACCAGGGACCGGTCTTGTCTCGGGGTCGGCGTTGGTTGTGGACTACATCCTGACGATCACGGTGTCGTTGGCAGCGGCTGGGGAAGCCATCTTCAGTTTTCTCCCACCCTCGCTGCTGATCTGGAAAGTCCCCTTTGAAGTCTGCCTGATTGGCGCCTTGACCGTGCTGAACATCCGCGGGGTTCGTGAGTCGATCCTCGTCCTCACACCGATCTTCGTGCTCTTCCTAATCACCCATGTCGTCCTGATCTTGGGCGGGATCGTGGGACATGTCTCCGAATTGCCGGCGGTTACTTCTGATATTGCCTCCGGTTTCGATCGTGGGCTGGGAGTTCTTGGCGTGGGCGGAATGCTGATTCTGCTATTCCGCGCCTACTCCCTGGGGGGAGGAACCTACACGGGGATCGAGGCCGTCTCCAATGGCCTGACGATCATGCGGGAACCGCGCGTCGCGACCGGCAAGCGAACCATGGCGTACATGGCCAGTTCCCTGATCTTCACCGCATCGGGGCTCTTGATCTGTTATCTGCTATTTCGCGTGACGGCGGTTCCCGGAAAGACGCTGAACGCCGTTCTGATCGAGCGATTCGCGGAGGGATTGCCCGCCGGTTGGCTCCTGGTGATTCTGACGCTGGTGTCAGAAGGGGCGTTATTGATCGTTGCGGCTCAAGCCGGTTTCCTTGACGGACCTCGTGTCATGTCGAAGATGGCCATCGACTGGTGGATGCCACGCCGTTTCGCCGCGTTGTCCGAACGCCTGACAACGCAGAATGGCATTCTCCTCATGGGCGGCGCCTCTCTCGTGGCGCTGCTCGCCACCGGCGGGAATGTCCACCATCTGGTCGTGATGTACAGCATTAACGTGTTTCTGACTTTTTCCCTGTCGATGCTGAGCATGTGCCGCCACTGGTGGCAGCAGCGGAAGAACCGCAACAGTCCGTGGAAGCGGCGGCTGGCGCTGTTCATCGTCGGGCTGATTCTCTGCTCCGGGGTTCTCATCATAACCGCCATTGAGAAATTCAACGCGGGGGGATGGATTACCTTAGTGGTCACCGGCGCGCTGGTCGCGCTTTGCTACCTCATTCGCGGCCATTATCGGAGGGTCACGGCACAGTTGCAGCGTCTGGATGATGTTCTCGCCAACATCCCGCCCAAGCCGCCGGGGCCCATTCCGACGCTAGACCCGAAACAGCCGACCGCCGCGATTCTGGTGGGATCATACGGGGGGCTGGGGATCCACACGATTCTCAGCGTGTTCCACGCCTTCCCCCATCACTACAAGAACCTGATTTTCATTTCCGTGGGTGTTGTTGACTCGGATACGTTCAAGGGCATCGATGAAGTCGACGCGCTTCGCCGCCGCACAGACGAGGGACTGGCGCGTTATGTCGAATTCGCAAAGAAGCTGGGCCTCCCCGCCACCTCACGTTCGGCCATCGGGACGGATGCGGTCAATGAAATCGAGTACGTCTGCCGCGAAATCGCCAAAGAGTTCCCCCGTGTGATCTTCTTCGCTGGTCAATTGATCTTCCAGAAAGAAACATGGTACCACCGTTTGCTCCACAACGAAACGGCCTTCGCCATCCAGAAGCGCCTGCACTGGTCGGGCATGACCATGGTCATCCTGCCGGTGCGCGTCTTTTAGGAACTGTGTCATTCAAGTCAATGAGCTAAGCCTGTCTTACCTGCCGACTGTCTTTTGCTTACGGCAGCATCCGTGCGAAATGGGGACCGTGGTTGTCCCATTTTCGCTCGGTGACGGAACCAACTGCACGAGGCGTGAGTAACAGTTTCTTGGAAGATGTGGGTCAATCCACAGTCGATGGGAAGGACAGCACAACATGACACCAGAGAAACGCAAACGATCCCTGCGCCGCATGCAGAGGCGTCTGGCTTCCCTGCGTCGCCGGCAACTGGCGCAGTTGCACAGCCGGCTCGTGCAATGGAGGCATGGCTCGCTGGCGCTGTTGCGTTCACGCAAGCAGGTCGTCGTCAAGGAATTTGGCGCGAGCGGAAGCGACCGCCATCCCACCCTGCAGGAGTTGCGTGTGCAGGCCAAGTTTCAGGATTCTGTCATGGACTGGGAATTCGCGTGAGCGGCCGATAGTCAGCCGGGTGTCATCTGTGTGGTTCCGATACCTTGCCGACACGGGCTTGCTGAAAAAGTGGACGAACGTAATTTCCAGTGTTTCGTGGCGGTGAGATTGCTTCGCTTCGCTCGCAATGGCTGCGTTCTTTATCCTCGAAACCAAATGCCACCCATGTCATTGCGAGGAACGACTGCGCCGCAGGCGCAAGGAGTGACGAAGCAATCTCATCTTGCCTCTGTGTCAACGATCCATTTGCCAGGGGTTTTTCAACAAGCCCAATACGCGGGGCGTTCTATTTCTGGTCAGTGCAGCTTTGTTTGTGCCGTGGGCCAGTCAGTGCGGGAAAACGTACTGCGGATCAGCGCGATGATTGGTTCCAGCGGGTCATATCGTAAGACGGGGACATCGGCGGTCACCTGGTGATCGCTGACGACCGCGATCAATCCCTGCGCGGCGCCAAACGACGGGGCGGTCATGCCCGCTTTCAGAATGCATTCGATTTTGGGGTGTGGACCTCCCCGGTAGCCCTCGTAGACAATCAATTGCGGCGGTATAGGGAGATGCGCAAAGGCCGCCTCGATCCACTGCTCAGATACGGGGGATGCCAGATGCGTGTAGAAACCCATCTCTGACTTCGCGACGAGACCGACAGCGACCGCACCGGCTTGCGCGAGGCGGTCCGAGTCGCGTCCGGGTTTATCGAACCCTGCTTCATCAGAAGTGTGCTTCACCGCCGCAACACGGAGGCCCGACTCCGTGAAGTGGTGGATCAGGCGTTCCGTCAGCGTGGTTTTGCCGGAATTCTTGTGACCGACAATGGCCAGCGTGGGAATTCGCGCTCGATTCGTTGGCTTCATCGGTTCGATCCTGATGGTTTCGGAGACTTCTCCGTTTTCGAAGAGTCAGTGGCGTTCGGGTGAGCCATGAATGTGTCAACGCGTTTCTCCAGTGTTTCGATCCGTTCTTGGAGACGTTTCCGGTCCTCGGTGGCCTCGTCAAACTTCTTGGCCATGGTATTGGGCTGGTCTTCTGGCTTCTTGTTGCGAATGGCGCCGATGGCATCGCGTGCGGCCTGACGTTCCGACGGCTGGAGACTCTGCCTTTCGACTCGCTCCAAAGCCGGAATCGATTTGTCTTGATGCAGCTTGCCCAGCGCTCCCATGACCGGTCTGCGGAAATTCATATTGCGATCGCCAAGATAAACCTCCAGCGCCAGCCGGGTCTTGTCCAGCGTCCGGTTGTCCTTTTCGAATTCGGCCACAGACGCGATCAATCTCACTGCGGCAGCGCGGATCGGTGTCGGATTTCCGGGACGAATGTAACGAAGGGCGAGACCGGTCAAAGCCGGGTCCTTGCTGCGCTCGAGGGCCGAGAGGGCGTCGATCTCGACCGTGTGTTTCTCAGTGCGCTGTTCCAGCGCCCAGCGGGCGAGCGGCACGGCGCGATCCGGATCGACCATTGAGGCGGCGTCCACGGCCGAGCCCCGCAGGGGGGCAATCGCATTTGACTTGGCCAGCGCTTCCAGGCGGTCGAACACTTTCTTGTCCCCCTCGAACTTCGCGAGCGCATAAATGACAGAGTTGCGGGTGCGGGCATCCGGATCGTCCCAAGCGGTCAGGAGGGAATCGCGGGCATCATCGCCACCCAACTGCGCCAGCGCGTCCGCGGCAGCGCGACGGATCGCGGGCTGGATGTCACGGCGCAGTGCCGTAGTGAGAACGCCCACGATTTGCGGCGACTTTTCCCGCTCTCCGAGCGCGGTGACGGCACGCAGACGGGCGATGACGCGGTCCGGATCCCGCGCCTGCGCGACCAGCGCGGACACCGGCGGCTTGTATTCGAAGCGGGACAAGAGCCATTCATCGGGATCGAAGAGGATGTAGACCGGCGCCGTCTCGGTCATGAAGTAAAATGTGTTGTCTGCTTCATAGATTTGTACACGGCGCCGTTCGCGCCCCTGTGCGGTCACCCATTCAATGTCGAGCGGGAAATCAAACACGGGGGTCACCGCGTCAACCTTCTGGGTCTGGTGAACATCGATCCGCAGCATCTTCGTATCGGTACCGTAGCTGGTCTCGATCTTCAGTTCCGGATGGCCGCCGTGGTAGATCCACTGATTGAAGAAGCCATCGAAGTCGCGGCCGCTGACTGTCTCGAAGGCGCGCTTGAGATCCTCGGTTTCCACAGTGCGCGTGGCGTTGTCGGTCACATAACGATGGATCCCGGCCCACCACAGCGAATCACCGAGAATTCCATGGATCATGTGCAGTACCGCCCCGCCACGGCTGTAGGCGTATCCATCGAATAGGTCGCTGGGCGAATCGTACTGGTGATGAACGGTGGAGCGGCGATAACGGCGTGTGGCGCCGAGCGCGCCCTGGAGAGTCCCGGTCATGCTCAAGAGGAAGCGGTCGTGCCCCCATCGGTGTTCTTCCCAAAGATCACCGAAGTAAGTGGCGAATCCTTCATTGAGCCAGGCGTGCGCCCAGTCACGGCAGGTCAAGAGGTCGCCGAACCACTGGTGCGCAAGTTCATGCGCGACCAGCCCGTTGGCGCCATCGCGGTAGAAATCGGCGGCTTCGGGCCCGTAGAGGACACGCTCGTTCTCGATGGTTAGTGACGCGTTTTCCATGCCACCGTAAACGAAGTCCGGGACGATGGCCTGCGCATACTTCTCGAACGGAAAGGGAACGCCAATTTTTTCGGCAAAGAACTCAATCATGCCGGGGGTCTCGCCGAGCGACCGTTGCAGCTTCTCTCCCTCACCTTTGCGGCAGTAGTAAGTCACCGGCAATCCGTCGATTGTCTTTTGCACGAGAGAATCGAATTCGCCGACCGCGAGAGCAATGAGATAGGTGGAAATCGGGATTTTCTCCACCCAATGGAACGTGCGCGTGCCATCGGGGTTGTCGTCTTGACGGGCCAAAGCGCCGTTGGAAACCACTACATACGGCTGCGGCGTCGTGATATTAATCTGGGCTGTGCCCTTGTCATCGGGGTAGTCATACCCGGGGAACCAGTAACGATTGTCCTCTTCTTCCCCTTGAGACCAGATGATCGGCGCCTTTTCGGGGTCCTCTTTCACCGACGGGATAAAATAGAGACCCATGGCAGGTTCGCCGCGATACTCGATGCGTATCCATGTCGTCTCCGGTGGGGACAGAGGCGGGTTGAATTCTACGTCGAGTCCATTATCCCCCCCGGTGAATGTCAAGTCGTGCCCGGTGGCGTCCTTGACCACTGTGATGGTCAGACGTTCGGCATCAAGGTGGAGACGTTGCAGCTTGGGAACCACCGGCGTGAACGTGAGGGTGACTGATCCTTCCACCCGCACAACGGCGGGATCGAGACGCAGGTCCAGACGCGTGTCGATCAGATCAATCTGGTGGTCGCGTCCCCAGTGCCACGCGGAAGAATCGGGCTGCCAGCGGTCGTCGGCAACGTCGGCGCGGGCGGAGGAGGCCTGCAGGGTGCAAATCCAGCCTAGAATGAATCCGGCTACGAGTGCCACCGTCATGGCAGACCGCAGGCATGGGGGAACCAGTGGTCGTTGGCTCGGGTTCGTCATCTGAACAGAGTGGCGCAAGTGTGGTATCCCGGGTTTGAACACTCATTGCCTCCTGGTGGAAGGATCAGCCATCTTTCGGACGCAGCAATAAACAAGCCCGTGCGATTATTGGTCTGCGCGGGCTTCAACGCGGACAACAAACAGCAAAAGATACAGGATTTGCCGATCGACTTCAAAAGAAACCGGTTCTGTTCATGTTATGAAGAGCCATGTGCATCAAGGGTCTCGTCGGTTGGCAGAGTTGCGACCAAGTCCCAGTGCCCCTGTCGTTTGCCTTGGCGTCAGTCGCGGCAAGGCAGTATCTTGGTTTGGTATGGAGTCTCTTGGGACGACATGCGGGGCAATGTATATCCGGTATCCAGCATGATCCGGGTTCCACTCCGATGATCTCAATCCTGCCGACAATGATCCGACGGAATCCGGCCATCCTGTGCCTTCTGGGGCTGCAGATTCTGTGCGGTTACCTGTCGCTTCGATTCGAGCCGATTCTTGTGGCCTTGCCTTTGCTGGTGACCGTGATAACGGTCTCGTTCTTTTGGTCACATTTGGGTCTTCTGATTTTGATTCTGTCCTGGTTCTTTCCGGTTGCCTTGTCGGAGTCCATGGGCATCTACCCCGCAGATATCCTCCTGTTCGCCATCGTTGGCGGGTACCTGGTACGCTCCCTGACAGAAGGGCAACCCCCGGTCAGACGCACGCCCCTGAATCTGTGGATCTTCCTTTGGATGGGGGCATTGGCGTTGTCTGTCCTGCAAGCGGTAGACCTTTCGATGGCCGTCAAGAGCTGGTTTCGACATGCTCAGCTGTTTCTCTTGTATTTTGCCCTTGTCGGATTCACCCGGATTGCGGACATACGACGCACATTGACGCTGTTCGTTGGGCTTTGCCTGGTATTTTCCCTGTGGAATATCACGACGTTTGTCAGAGCGGCTGGTACTGTCAGAGCTTTCGGTCCGGCGCACGTGCTCTTCTCGGGTTTTCTGGCGCTGGTCGGAACATTCGCCACGGCAGGCTTCCTGTTTGCCAACCGGTCACGGCCCAGATTTCTTTGGGGCGTGGCCCTATGTATCATCGCTGCAGGTCAGATGGCCAATCAAAGCCGGGGCGCCATGATCCAGATGGTCACGGGGATGATCTTTGTCACGTGGAACGCCCACCGTTGGAGTCGCCAGCATCTTCGTCCCGCCATGCGCCGCCGGATAGTGGTCCTGACTGGCTTCGCCGTCATGGGTCTGCTGATTGCTTTCCTTCTCACGAGCCCGCTCGTTTCGAAAGTGCTGACACGCTACGCAACACAGGAGGGTAACCCGCTCGCGACCGCGCAGATGAGGGTCTTCCTCTGGGGATCGGCTCTTCAGATGTTCGGTGAGCATCCCTTCTTTGGTGTG
>JAVHPP010000033.1:0-16909 GCA_036170655.1 Candidatus Zixiibacteriota bacterium
CTACATCGTCTATCCGTTGGTCGAGCAATCCGAAAAGTCGGACTTGAAGGCGGCGACCGAAGGCTACGAAGCCCTTTGCCAGCGCTTCCCCCAGCGGCGCGTCGGTCTCGTTCATGGCCGGATAAAGTCTGCCGACCGTCTCGCCACTATGGAGCGGTTCTATCGTGGTGAACTCGACATTCTCGTCTCCACAACCGTGATCGAAGTCGGCGTCGATGCCCCCGCCGCCCGTCTGATGGTGATCGAGAACGCCGAACGATTCGGTCTCTCCCAATTACATCAGTTGCGCGGACGCATTGGCCGCGGCCCCGGTGAGTCGATTTGTGTCCTGATGCTTGGCTCCGAGCCCAGCGTCATCGCCCGCGAACGTCTGGAAGTCATGTGCCGCACCAACGATGGCTTCGAGATTGCTGAGACCGATCTGCGTCTGCGTGGCCCCGGCGAATTCCTCGGTACTCGTCAGCATGGCCTCCCTGAGTTCCAGATCGCCGACCTCTTGCGCGACGCGATCCTGGTCGAGCCCGCCCGCAAAGCCGCTTGGGAAATCCTGCAATCCGATCCCCAACTGACCGCCCCCGACCACCAGTTGCTGCGCGAAGAATGGGAACGCCGCTTCACTGCGCGAACCGAGCTACTGGAGGCGGGATAAGAAATTCTTGGACCAAGATTTTGGGGAAGGTTCTCTGCGTTCGGGAGGACGAGGCTCCTGCCGAGCCTCTTTTTGCGCCGCACGCGAAGAGGCTCGGCAGGAGCCTCGCCCTCCCGCGGCAGGGCCTGTTGAAAAACCATCCAATCGTCTTTCCCGCGAAAGCGGGAATCCATTTTCTCTGTTGCCTTCGCACTGGACCCCGCTTTCGCGGGGGTGACATCTTGGGGTGTTGGCCGCTCGTTAGGTTTTTCAACAAGCCCGGCAGCGTTGTGAGGGAAACTCCCCACGTGTCGCGGACAAGGGGCTTCCAGCCCCTTGACCTCTGCCGGCAGAAGATCATTATCCCGGCCGTCCCCGAATCCGCACACAGTTGCACTGTGCCGTTGACAGACCCCTTGGAACTGCTTTTTTTCCACCGGGTCTGCGTTACGCCCCGGCCAGCTCGTCCGGCGTGTCGCGGCCACCGGACTGTGAGAGTGCTCAATGACCGAATCCGAACATGATGATTTCGATCCTCTGTTCCTCCAGCTCCTCTCGTCGTTGTACTCTGCGGCCATGTCGCAGATGGGCAAGGTGATGAACCCCCTGACCGGAAAAGTCGAGCGGCAGATAGAAATGGCCAAGAGCACGATCGACCTCCTGGCAATGCTGGAAGTCAAGACATCGGGGAATCTCTCATCGGCAGAAAAGGGGTACCTGACACACGTGCTCTATGAGCTGCGAATGAACTACGTCGACGAGACCGAGCATCCTTCGACTGCCGCCGGGAACGCAGCGAGCAAACCCGATGCGCAACCAGCGCCGGAGGCGTAGGGGTGCACGGTTGTGCGCCCATTTCCCACGCACGAGGTACTCTCGTCGGATGAAGTCATCCTTTCCATGACCGCAAATCACACTGACAAACCGAGGGCTGTCGGCACCGATTGGCCTTCTTGGACAGCGCCTCTCACCACGGAGCTCAAGAGAGATGTCCCGCTCGGCCCGCTGACCACTTTGAAGATCGGCGGTCTCGCCGACTGGTACTTCCGTGCGGATACGGTGGATGATCTCGTTGCCGCCCTGTGTGCTGGCCGTGGATCGGGTCTGCCGGTTACTCTCTTGGGCGACGGATCGAATGTCCTGATCTCCGACAAGGGGATTCGCGGTCTCGTTATTCACAACCGTGCGAATCGCATCGAGCGCCGTGGCGACCACCTCTTCTCCGAAGGGGGATCGCTCTTGTCGGCGCTGGTCGATCGGTCACGCATGGAAGCCCTGACCGGTCTCGAGTTCGCGGCTGGAATCTACGGTACCGTCGGCGGCGCCATCTTCGGCAATGCCGGCGCCTATGGCAGATCAATCGCTGGCCTTCTCTGCGACGCCGAGATCTTGACCGGGGATGGTGAACGCCGCCGGGTTCTCCCCTCGGACTTCGAGTTTTCCTATCGCCAGTCGGCTTGCGGCCGCAAGAAGTGGGTGGTCCTCACGTCCGAAGTCGCTCTGGCTCCGGGAGACCGTGACACCATCGGCGCGGAGATCGATCGCATCATCGCCATCCGCGCGACGAAGCTCCCCGCCGATCTCCCCTCCGCCGGATCATACTTCAGGAACATTGAGGACCCCAAGGCCGAGCACGGGAAAGTTCCCGCCGGTCAGTTGCTCGAGGCCGTTGGCGCGAAGAACATGCGCGTCGGGGGAGCCGGAGTTTTCGGACGGCACGCCAATGTCATTGTGAACCTGGGGGGCGCCACCGCGGCCGATGTCCTGTGTCTCGCTGACCAGATGAAGACCGCCGTCCGGGATCGCTTCCATATCGAACTCCAAGCTGAAGTGCGATTCCTCGGGGAACCCCTTGATGCCCAGAGTGTAACAGGGTCGTGACGCGTGACGTTTCCCGTTCGGGTGAGCGATCGGCGCCACGTGCCGATCCAGTCACCACAGATGTTTGGCTCTTGTCAGAAAGCCCCGGTTGAAGTATATTGACAACTGAGGGATTGGAACGCTTGGCAGACTGCAAGTTGCCGATCAAGATAAGGAGGTTCTATCGATCATTTTGATGGATTAGCGATCACCCCGTAAGGGGGAGTGCGGCTGTTGTACGGCAGTTCAAAACTGAAAAGACCGTTCCACAGGTTCGTACTGTGGACTTCCGCTTATGCTTTCGCGTACGCGGCTGTGTTGTGCCTGCCAGTTTCCACCCAAGCCACCGTCGGGCTGTCGTTTTCTGGCGATCCATTCCAGCCCTTTCATCTCCCGTGGAAGTCAATCAGCGAAGATTCCATCCCGGTTTTTGAGGCCGGCACGCTTCTGATCTCGCCACAGGTCCAGAAGTCAGCAGGATCATCTGCCCAAGATCTTGACATTAAGACTTCCCTTTTGGGGCCGCGATCGGCGCTCCTGGCAGAGGCCGGTCCCATGTCCCTGGATCTTCAGACATTTCGCGCGTTTCAGGGACAGGAACAGGTCGTCAAAACCTGGAACCGCGATGTCATGGCCCTGATGAAGAAGCCGGACCGGGACAAGCGCGGACCGTTGCGCATCGGTGTCGAGCTCCCGTCGGCAATGGCCAGTGTGGTCGGCGAGGGTGGCGCGGGCCTCCAAGTCTCCGGATACCGGAGGATCACATTCTCCGGCCGCTCGCAATGGAACAACACCAAAAACGTCTCCGCCGTCCGCCAGAGCAAGTTCCCCTCGCTGACGATGGAGCAGATCTCGCGCTTCACGGTCGAGGGCACAGTCGGATCCAAAGTCTCTGTCAAGGTGGATCAGGATTCGAAGCGGCTGACCGATCTGGAAAACCGCATCCAGATCCGCTACAAGGGAGATGAAGATGATGTCCTCAAGACCATCGAAGCCGGGAACACAACCCTCTCCCTGCCCAACACCCAGTTCGTTGGCTACAGCCAGAGCATTCAAGGTCTGTTTGGTCTGAAAGCAAGTGCGCAGGTTGGTCCGATCGATGTGACCATGATCACTTCGCAGGAGAAGGGCAACTCCGTGCGCAGCCGCTACACCGCCGGCGCCAACGAACAGGCGGTCACCATCCGCGACTACGAATATGCGCGCAACCGCTTTTACGATCTCGGCTGGCTCGGCGATGCGTTCTACGTCGAACCCGGTGACGTCATCGACACGTTCTACCTCTTTCAGGGGGTGGGAATCCAGCAGGAGTACGGCGACCCGCTCGGCACGGCTTGGGTCAACGCCCTCGACACCACCCGCTTTCGGGGGTACGAAAGCGGCCAGAAGTACCGGCAGCTGAGGATCCAAACCGACTATGTTCTGCTCAACGATCGTTTCTATGTCTACTTTCCCGTCGCCCGCAGTGGTTTCGAGAACACCGTGCTGGCTTACTACATGGTCGTCAGGAAAAAGGACGGCTCACTCGTGCGCTTCGGCGATGTATCGTCGGCTCCCTACCGCCTGCAGATGCTCAAGCCGGCTGTACCGACGCCGGCCGATCCACTCTGGAAAGCGGAATGGAAGAATGTCTACGACCTGCGCATTAAGCCGGGTACCGAGTACAATGACATTCAAACATTGGATATCTACATGGGCCAGCGGGGAACCGAGAACGACCCGGTCAACATCAACCATCAGAACAAGGTGCCCTATCTGGAACTCTTCGGACTAGATCGCACCGGCCCGAGCGGTTCCGGTGATCCGGACTCAAAAGTCGACCTCAAAGACGCGAACGGGAATGATATTCTCGACTTGAGCAACGGGCTGTTGATTTTTCCCGACCAGCGCCCATTTGATCCACCGGCCGGCACACGCCATTCACCCCGCTTTCCAGATTCCACATTGCATGAAGCCGTGCCCACGATCTACGATTGGTCCAAGCCGCAGGACCGCATCGACTCCTCGAAATACTTTATCAAGTTGGTGACTCGGTCCCGGTCGACCCGTGTCAACTTGGGCCATGTCAACATCCTGCCCCAGTCGGAAGTCGTGACGTTGAATAGCGCCAGACAGGTAAGCGGCACGGATTATACCATCGACTACGAAATTGGCGAGATCACGTTCTTGAATGACAGAGTGCTCGACAAGAACGCAAGTCTCACCATCGATTATGGGTATTCCCCGTTTCTGTCTGGCGACAAGCGGACGCTTTTGGGGTTGCGCAGCGAATACGCTCCAGGGCCGGACTTTCACACGGGCACGACCTTCCTCTACAAGGGGTCAAAGACAACCGACCGTCCGGCGCAGTTGGGTCAGGAGCCCTTCCGGGACATGGTTCTGGACTATGATGTCTACTGGAAAACCAGCCCCCGTTTCCTGACCAGAATGGCTGATGCTCTCCCGTTCGTGGAGACGCAGGCGCCGTCTAATCTGACGTTCGCCGCAGAAGTTGCGCGCTCGATGCCCAATCCCAATACGCAGGGACGCGTGCTGATCGATGATTTCGAAAGCGCGAAACGTTCCTCCAGCCTTGGCATCTTCCGTGAGGGATGGGCTATTGCCAGTCCCCCTCGCGACTCACTGGATTTCGCTTGGCATCGGCCCGCACGCGGTTTTTACGACCGCGGGTTCATCTGGTTCAATCCGTTGAAACAGTTCAACGAGACCGACATCTACAATCGTCAGGTACGCAACCAGTCGGAAAGCCGCACGCATGTCCTCGTTTTCGAATTCCGCCCCGGCAGCTCGCCGACCAAGGATTCGACCGGCGGCGCTTGGGGTGGAATCATGCGTGCCCTCCCCAAAGACGCATGGATCCAGTCGGGTGCGGAGTACATCGAACTGCGCATGGCCGTTGTCGGCAAAGTGCCGGGCAAGAGGACGGGGATGCTGCACATCGACTTGGGACGCATCAGCGAAGACGTGAATGCCAACGACACACTGGACACCGAGGACAAGAACGCGAACCTCATTCTGGACCAAGGAGAGGACGTCGGACTTGATGGAAGACCAGATACTGCTGAAGTCAGTCCTGATGGCCGCCCCTGGAATGCGGCGACCAATCCCGATCCCGCCGGCGACAACTGGGAATGGGATCCGAATCAGGTCGATGCCTATGGCCGCTACAATTATGACCGGATTAACGGTACACAGGGAAATGAGTTGGACTACCGGCACAGCATACCCGATACCGAAGACCTGAGCAGCGATCTTCAACTGGACAGACTCGATTCCTATTTCTCGTATAAAGTCGATCTCACCGAACCGGACACGACTATTCGGGTCGAAGCGTCACTGAAACGATCCTCAGACGTGACCGGGTACGCCAACGGTCAGTTGGAATGGTACACGTACAGAATTCCTCTCTGGAATCCCGCGTATCCTTACGACAGGATCCACGCGTTCTCCGACTCGACTCCCAGCCCCAACAACATTCGGTACGCGCGCGTCTGGCTGTCGGACGCCGACACGACAATGCGTCTCTATATCGCTGCCATGGACATTGTCGAGGGTGGATGGAAGGCGGCTGCCACGGCGGAAGGGAGCAAGTTCCGGGTCGCGGTCAAGAACACCGAAGAAAACACCGATTACGAGCCTCCTCCTGGTGTCAGTGGCTATCGAGATCCCACCACGAATGTCCGGGAGAAGGAACAATCCCTCGCGCTGGTTTACGAAAATCTGCTGCCGGGAGACACCGGGAAAACCAGCCCCGGTTCGCAGCCCGCGCAAGATGTCACCGGATATCGCTATCTGAAGATGTATGTGCATGGCGATCGCGCGCTTCCGGCGGATACCGAAATGACATTCTACCTGCGATTTGGTCAGGACTCTAAGAACTGCTACTATTATAGCAATACGGTCCAGCCCGGTTGGGATGACAACAATCTCGTGGTCGACTTCGACCGACTCACCGCGTTCAAGGAGGATGTGCGCCGGAGCTCTCCGCCCGGTAAGACGCCGGCCGACACGTTCAGCGTCGCCGAGCATCTCGGCGTACGGGGCCAGCCCAGTCTTTCTCGGATCAGTTATCTGGAGATGGGAGTGGTTGCCACGGGCGACCCCGTGACGCGTCATTCCGGCGAAATCTGGTGTGACGAGTTGCGGCTCGATGCTGTCCGCAAAGACATTGGCACAGCGGGCCGGATCAGGGTCTCTTCGCAGATCGCTGATCTGCTTCAAGTCACGGGAAACATCGATCAAAAAAACTACGCGTTCCGCACACTGAATGACGGGCGTGGCGGCAGCGTGCTCAATTCGTCGTCGGCCTTCTCGACCGGTTTCAACGGCGCCATCAGCCTTCAGAAGTTTTTCCCCGAAACCTGGGGTCTGGCGATACCTCTCAGTGTCAACTACAACAAGAACGTTGGCACGCCCAAACTACTGACGGGCTCGGATGTCGTCCTCAGCCAGAATCAGCAGGAAGCCGCGCGATCAACGTCGATCACGGAAGGGGTCTCGACGGGGCTCAGTTGGACTCCCAAGACGAAGAACTGGCTCGTGTCATCCACACTCGGGGCCTTGAAGCTGTCGAACGCAAGCATGACCCGCCAACGCTCCTGGAGTCCGACGACTCCTTATTCGATCACGGAGGGGTACAACGCCGGCGCCAGCTACGCGTTGACTTTCCCGCATCGTCTCACCTTTCCCCCGCTCTATTGGATGCGCTTCCTGCTGGCTCCCAAGCGCCTCTATAACACCCCGCTGTCGCTGTTGCCGACTGATTTTTCCGCGAGCGGAACTGTCTCGCGCAGCAAGTCAACGACCGTCAATAGTAGTTATCTGTTGACGCACGTTTACGCGCGGGACTTCAACGGCAATGCTCGTGTCGGGTTGAAGCCCCTACCGGCTCTGACGATTGGCTACAACATGACCACGTCGAGGGACGTGAGTCGTCCGGAGGAACTCAAGTTCTCCTTCAATCCCAAGATTGGCCGAGAAACCCGGTTCAACGAGCGGCTCACGGCTGACTACAAACCGTACGTCTTCTCGTTCTTTTCACCGTCGTTCAACTACAGCGCCGACTTTAATGACCAGATGACCTATCTGACCAATATCGTTCATGATGTCCAACGTAACCGGCAGGCGACTGTCGGTGGCACGTTCGATCTCCCGAAGTTCTGGTCATTCTTGGGAAAGGCAAAGCCGAAACCCAAAGCTCCAGGCAAGTCCGGCTCCCGGTCGGGAGACAAACAGACTAATACGACACATCCGATGTCAGATCTGGACATCAAGGCAGAGGGATCGAAGCCCGAACAACCGAAGGGCGACGAAGACAAGCCATCGGTACATCATGATGGGTCGGCCCCGCTCGTGGGACCGGTGAACGATGACCACGGTACAGAAGCTGCGAACGCGCCATCGCGCCCCGATGTTTTCGGCCCGCCTTCGCCGGACACAACCAAGAAGGGCGCCCGTCCAGGCGAACCACACCGATTGGGTGGTGGCTTTGGACCTGTCGTCGCCTGGCAGGGCCTCCTCAGCGGGCTGGACTGGATCACATCCCCGATTGGTCCCACGTCCGTGTCCTATACCCGTCGCGACGGCAACACGCTGTCTCTGGGTGAGCGACCTTCGAAGCAATTTCAATTCGGTTTCAGCAGCGATCCCAACGCACCGGTCGGGCCCGGCAGTTCTTCAAGGCCGCCATCGTCCTCGAACAGCTACGAGTTCAACGTCAAGAACCAGTTGCGCATCGCCAACATTCTCACGTTTGGCAATGGCTACGCCTACGTCCAGTCGGAACGCAAACAAAGCGGGAGCACATCTGTAACCCGGGGACAGACTTTCCCCAGTCTCTCGACCTCGCTGGATCGCATCGAGCGGTTTAAGCCCGTCGGCATGGTCTTTACCAGCGCCAACCTCCGCTTCGGTTATAACAAGAAATGGGATGAATCGCAGACGGGTAGCGCGCTCAAGACCCGCAACACAACCTCGGCCTTCTCACCGTTGATTTCTCTGACAGGCACCATTAAGAAGGGCGTGCGTTTCTCCTTCACGGCCGAACGAAGCGCTTCCCAGACACACACCGCAGAGGCTGGCGGCAGCGACACTCAATCGAAGACGCGTTCCTGGCGCGCTAATGCGGACTACGCTTTCCGCTCCCCCAAAGGGATTCCCCTGCCTTTCTTGCGCGGCCTGAAACTCAATTCCCAGTTATCAGTCACGCTCTCGATTCTGCACAAGTCCGGCGAGTCATATGCGGGCGGCAAACTGACCCAGAGCAATTCCGAACTCACCTTCTCGCCTCAGGGCAACTATTCTTTCTCGGCCCGTGTGAAGGGGGGATTCACGGCTCAATGGAGCGATATCAAGACCCGCTCAAGCAGCGGCACCAGCACCTCTCATACCCGCGCCCTGGGCATCTGGGCCGAATTCAGCTTCTGATGGCCAATTCTCCGGGCAACCTGTCTGGCGCAGGGCGCGTCATTGGCGTATCATAAACCTGTGACCGTTAGGCTTCGCCATCGGGTAATTGAACTGTCATGTGCCGGACGGGCAGTAGTGATTTGCCTTCTCATCGCGGGTCTCGCGTCTTGTCGGCAGGCAGACCCCGTCTTTGATGCGCCACGCGCATTCCGTGACCTCATAGCACAGACCGAGTTTGGCCCCAGGGTGCCGGGGACGGATGCCCATCGGCGCTGTGCCGACTGGCTGCGCCGTCAAATGTCTGGTCTGGCCGATTCGCTCTGGGATCAGCCCTTTGTCGTGATGATTCCCGAAACGACAGATTCCTCGACGATGAACAACATCATTGCCCGCTTTGGCCGTCACGATCCACGCCGCATCCTGCTGGCCGCCCACTGGGATACACGGCCGCTTGCTGATATGGATCCTGACCCGGCCAACCGCCTGCGCTCGTTGGCCGGCGCCAATGACGGCGCCTCCGGTGTCGCGGTGTTGTTGGAGATCGCGCGTGCTCTCAAGGAGCGTCCACCCGGAATCGGTGTCGACATCGTCTTCTTTGACGCGGAAGATGGCGGCGAATACGGCTCGGAAAAAGGATGGTGCTTGGGATCATACCACTTCGCCGCCCATTTGCCGGCACACTATGAATGGGCAGTTGTTGTCGACATGGTCGGCGACAGCGATCTGGCGTTATACAAAGAAGCGCACTCGTTGCGGTACGCGCCGGAGGTCGTCGAACGAATCTGGAAGGCGGCCGCGGATGCCGCTGAGACGGCATTCCGGCCCGAACGGGAAACGGAAATCTTCGATGATCACATGCCCCTTCTCATGCAGGGTGTCCCTGCGGCGGATATCATCGACATCCGCTATCCCTACTGGCACACGTCACAGGATACGCCGGATAAGTGCTCGGCGGCTTCACTGGCTGCGGTGGGCCGGGTCCTCCTGCGGGTGATCTATAGCGAGTGATCATGGCGTCAGAATCCTCTCCGTCCGGAAGAGATACAGCCCCTGCCCATGGGGCAGGCGCGTACGGTTTTTCCCGCATTGAACTGCGGGGATTGATTGTGCTCAGCGTCCTGGCCGGCGGACTGATTATCTATGAGTGGTTTCATCGGCGGCCCGAGCAATCGGTTCCCGCCTGGGTCATCGAGGATGTCGTGATCGGCTCGACTCAATCTCCCCTTCGTGCGGGAGTTACAGAAAGCGTTACCAATAATCCTACCGCTCTTCCGCCCGACAACAGGCAAAGTGGGGAGGTTACCGATCTGGGTCATGTGCTTGTCAATATCAATACGGCTGACCAGCGTGAGCTCATCCGCCTGCCCGGCATAGGTCCCGCGCTGGCGGGACGAATAATCGCCGATCGGGAGAAGAAAGGCCCCTTCACGGACCTCCGCGATCTGGAACGGGTCCGTGGTATTGGGCCTAAGATGGCTGCCGTGTTAGCGGGGCGGGTCCGTTTCTCCCGGGCGAGAGCACTCACAATCGATACGAGCGGTGTGCCATGAGAATCATCGCTGGACGCTTCAAGGGCCATTCGTTGCGCTCCGTCCCCGGTCGCGCCGTACGCTCCACCGCCGACCGTGTCAAAGAGTCCCTTTTCAACATCCTCGTCGAATGCACGGAAGACGCGGAGGTCCTCGATTTGTTCTGTGGCGCGGGGACACTCGGGATGGAGGCTCTGTCACGAGGCGCCAGCCATGCGACGTTTGTTGACCTGTCACGCCGTTCCGCAGAGCGAACCCGCGAAAACCTGACAGCCCTGCATGCTGCCGGGCAGTCCGAGGTCCTCGTCAAAGATGCGCTGGCAGCCCTTAGTGTCTTGGGAAGACAGGGGCGGCGCTTTTCGCTGATTCTAGCCGATCCCCCCTATGGCGAAGGATGGCCGAAGAAAGTGCTGTGTGCAGTGGGAAAGGCCGAGTGTCGAATGGAATGTGGTGTCTTTGTCATCGAATTCCACAAGAAAGATCCTCCCGGCGATCCACCACCTGGATTTGTGCTCTGGACCGAGAGACGATTTGGCGATACCATGTTGGGTGTCTGGCGCTGGTCGAAGACCATCGTTCTTACGGAGCAGATGTCACCCCCAGTGGGAGAGACACAATGACACGACCGACAACGAGCCGAATAGGGATCTACCCTGGGACATTCGATCCCATCACCAATGGCCACCTCGATCTGATCGACCGCGCGCTGGCGCTTTTCGATCACCTGATCATTGCCATTGCCGAAAACCCCGACAAGGTCCAACTCTTTTCCGCCCCCGAGCGCCGCGACATGATAATCGACTCTCTGAAGCTCCTGCAGAATGGCGACCCCAAGCATCAGGTTGAGGTTGTGATCTTCAACGGTCTTCTGGCCCACTTTGCCATTGAGCGCAAGGCCACGGCGATCCTGCGAGGACTGCGCGCCGTCTCGGATTTCGAATTCGAATTTCAGATCGCCCTGACGAACCGTACCCTGGCCCCCGATGTCGAGGCCGTGTTCCTCATGCCGAACGCAAAGTACACGTATCTTTCCTCCAGTATCATCAAGGATGTGGCCCGGCATGGGGGGGACGTCGCCAAGCTCGTTCCCCCGGTTGTGGTGCAGCGGCTGACCGAACGTTTCCGGATCAAAGACTCTCGCGACGGAACGGACACGGCAGGTCCGTCGCGCCGGTGATCCGCGGCCGTGGTTCGTGGTTTTGACTTCCTGCGGCAGTGTGATGTTTATTGCTTCCATGGTTTCAAGCCTTCGGGAACGGGAGATGGCGAACAGGCCATTATAGATTATGGCAGGGCGCAGCGAGAATCTCTTGAAACGATGGGGCATGTTCTGGCTGCGACGAATGGCGCCCAAGCCGGGGACGCCGCCCACGAGCAGGGACTTGGAACGCGTATTGCGGATTCTCGTAGTTCGTCTCGACGACCGGATCGGCAACGCCGTTCTGCTGACCCCGCTCTTGGTGGCGCTCAAGGGGCGGTTTTCCCGCGCCACGGTCGCCGTCCTGCTGGCCCGCCGCCATTGGGATCTCCGCCACTACATTCCGTCCGTGGACGAATTCATTCCCTTTGACCGCGCGGCGCTGGCGGTAAATCCCCTGCGGGTCTGGCGCCTGATTCGTCAATTGCGCGAGAAACGCTTCGACTTGGTTTTCAACGCCGCTGATGATCGGACCGTGTCCTTCAATCATCTTCTCGTCACCGCGTTATCCGGCGGGCGCTGCCGGGTGGGACATGCACAGAGTGAGGCCGCCCGTTTCTACGAAATTCCGGTTCCCATTCCAAAGCCCGCGCCCGGCGGCACGACCCGGCATGCTGCCGAAATGCATCTCGACCTGCTTCGGGCGGTTACCCCCATTCGCTCACACCCACGGCCGCTGCTCAAGCCGCCAAAGATCGATACGGGTTTTGCGGAGCGCTTCTGCCAGCAGGATGGCGTCGATCCGTTGGCGCCTCTCGTGGTGATACACCCCGGAGGACGGGGCGACAAGCGGTGGCCTGCCGGAGATTTCGCGTCTGTGGCCCGGCTTTTGCACGAACGCGGGCGCGTCAATATCGCCCTGGTCTGGGGGCCCGCAGACGATGGTGCTGCCCGTGAAGTGCTGGCTGCCGCAGGTGATGCCGTCATCCCGGCGGGCATCCTTTCTTATGACGATCTCATCTCACTGGTCAGACATGCGGCCATCTTTGTGTCTGGGGACTGTGGCCCGATGCATCTGGCATCTGCCATTGGAACACCGGTTGTCGCTGTGTTCTTGGTCAGCGACGCGGACAAATATCATCCATTGGGTCCCAACGATACGACACTGGACGATCGTCAGTGTCATGTGACTCCCAACACCGTGGCCGATGCCGTGGTTCAGGCCCTGCAGCGAAGCACGTCTACCCGGCCCGGTGGCTTGGCTATTTCCACGATTTGCGCGAATCCGAATCTGGCGATCAGAGGGAGAGGGCTGTCTGATGAGTAACACCAGCGGCCGCTCTCCGACGACGTTGAAAGAGACGCCGACCTTGCGCCGGTTCCTTCAGTATGTCCGGCCCTACCGAGTGCACATGGCGGTATCGGTTACGGCAACCGTCCTCTATGTCGGCTTGTCTGCTCTCTTGATCTGGCTGATTGGACCTCTCATTTCTACGCTCTTCGGCAGTGCGCCCGTGGTCCAGCTGTCTCCGGCAACTTCACTACCAGCCACCGGTGTCGCGGCTTGGTTTGAGCACGCAAAGAATGTCGGTGTTGGCGCATTTCAGAATCTGATTGTCCGTCCTGAACCCATTCACACGCTGGCGCGGCTGTGCATTGCTGTCCTGATCATCTCCGTGGTCAAGAATATCCTGCTTTACCTGCAGAATTACCTCGTAGCGGTCGTTCAGCAGAAACTGATCCGAACACTCCGCGATCAACTGTTTGCGCATTATCAGGATCTGTCTCTGGCCTATTTCGCGCGGACCCGCACCGGTCAGGTGATCTCTCGCGTGACCAACGATGTGCGCATTCTCAACGACATGCTCGATCTTGGCTTCACGCGCCTGGTTCGGGAACCGTTGCTGATTATCGTGCTTCTCGGTTCTTTGCTGATCATCAGCTGGCAACTGGCGCTCCTGACCCTCGTCGTCATGCCCTTGTCCGCCACCGTGATGATTGTCGTGGGACGTTACATCCGGCGTTACTCGAAACGGTCCCAGGAACGCATGGCCGACCTGCACTCCATCCTCGAAGAGTCCGTCGGCGGGATCCGCGTGGTCAAGGCCTTTGGCATGCAACAATTTGAAGTGGATCGCTTCCATGGTGTCAATCAGTCGTTCTACCGGACGATGCTGAAGATGTCACGCGTGCGTATCCTCAACTCTCCGACCAACGAATTTCTCGGGACAGTCGCCGGTGTCATCATCCTCTGGTTTGGTGGCAGGGCCGTCTTGTCCGGGGCGGGTTTGAGTCCGGCCTCGTTCATCACCTACATCTTCCTTGTATTCTCGATGATCCAGCCCATCAAGGCGCTGGCGGAGATTCTGGCGAAGATCCAGGAGGGGCGGGCAGCGGCCGAACGAGTCTTTGCTGCGCTGGATACTCCGGTCGATATTGTTGATATGCCCGGTGCGAGCCCCATGACGGATTTTCGTGACCAGATTCGGTTTGAGAATCTCAGCTTCCGCTACGATGCCGGCCCGTGGGTTCTTGACAACATCAATCTAACAATACTTCGTGGCAAATCCATTGCACTGGTGGGGCCATCGGGAGGAGGAAAATCCACTCTTTGCGACCTGCTGGCGCGTTTCTATGACCCCCACGAGGGGCGAATCACTATCGATGGTATCGACATCCGTAAATTGACGGTCAACTCACTGCGTGCTCACTTAGGCGTGGTGACCCAGGACATTGTCCTGTTCAATGACACCGTGGCGAACAACATCGCCTATGGCATGCCGGGCACCACTGTCGAACGGCTGCGGCTGGCGGCCAAGACCGCGAATGCGCTCGAATTCATCGAGGGTCTGCCCCAAGGCTTCGATACCTTGGTAGGAACGCGCGGCGCCAAACTCTCGGGCGGACAACGACAGCGTATCGCCATCGCGCGGGCCATCCTGAAAGACCCGCCGATTCTTATCTTTGATGAGGCGACCAGTGCGCTGGACACAGAATCCGAAACGGCCGTGCGCCATGCCATCGCCAACTTGTTGCAGGAGCGGACCGCGTTGATCGTCGCGCATCGTCTCTCCACGGTGCGCGACGCCGATCTCATTGTCGTTATCGATGGCGGACGGATCATCGACAGCGGCCGGCACGACGAATTGCTCGAACGCGGGGGACTGTACCGGCGCCTCTATGATCTGCAGTTCGATGACACAGCCCTTTCGCCGGCAACGGCCAGAGCCACCAATCCCGTTGCGTGATTCGGGGTGACCGCCCTTCGATGAAGATCATCGTCTCAATTGCCATGGATGGCCGCAGCGCGGGCACATGGTACGCGATCGAAACAGCGCGCCGATTCCAGGAACGCGGCCACACGGTGCTGTTTCTCCCGCGGCCGCGTGACCAGACCATCGACTTGGCGCGTGCCGCCGGTCTGTCAGTGATTGACGACTTGGATCTTGAGGAAAAATCGCCCAAGACCCTGTATGGCAACCTCCGGCGTCTGATCCGCATCATCGGCGAGTTCGGTCCCGATGTGGTTCTGGCACACTGGGGGGAAGATCACGCCTTCTGGGGGCTGGCCAAGGTCGTTGCCGCCCGCAAGATGGCCGTGATTCGTGTGCGTGCGCTCGACCCGAAGCCGCCGAAACGCCACCCGTTGTCGCTCTGGCTCCACCGCCAAGCGACCGATATGGTTGTGACAGTGAATACACGGCTGGCCGCCGCGTACCGGATTCGCCTCCGCATTCCCGAAGCCAAACTCCGTATCATTCCGGCGGGCATTGACCCTTCATGGACAGAGCGCGAGGGCGGCGGGACAGATCATCTGGCGGCGCTGGGTGTCCCTGCCGACCGGCGGGTCGTCCTGCTCTTGGCGCGGTTCTCGCCGGTAAAGGGACATCGCGTTATGTTGTCCGCCATCCCGCAAATCCGGCGCCAGCATCCGGATACCCACTTCCTCTGGCTGGGGTACCCATCGGAATACACGGCCGATACATACCGTCGCTGGTTTGTCGAAGCCAACCAAGTAGGGTGCGTCACCGTAGTCGAACGGATGATTCCCAACTTGCCCGCTGTGATTTCTCTCTGTGCAGTCGGAGTTGTCTCGTCTATCGGTTCGGAGTCCGTATCACGTTCGCTCTTTGAGTACATGCAGTGCGGCATTCCTGTGGTGGCGACCGATGTGGGCGGCGTCTCCGACTTGATGGAGCAGGGGGATTTTGGCCGACTCGTGCCACCCGATGACGCGCACGCGCTGGCCGAAGCAATCTCCGGGCTTCTGGATCGGCCCGAAGAATCGGCGCGTCAGGGAGAGCGGGCTCGCGATCATGTCCTGCAGTGTTGCACGTGGGAGCAGCGTGTCGATGAATGGGAAGATGTGCTCTACAAAGTTGTTGCCCGCGTCCGCGGTGCGTCTCTCCCGCAATTGCATGACGGCGAGCCGCCGAGCACCGGCGCCGGGGCGCCCTCATTGCTGGAATCGCAGTCCCGCCAGTGAGCGCAGGGATCCGCGTGAAACCCGTAAGGCATCATAACAACGCTTCCTCCGAGCCTGAGACGGCGCTCATCTCTGCCGTCATGGTTGCCCGGGATGCGGCGTCGACAGTTGGGGAGACGCTCCGATCCATCCAATTCTGCCGTGAGATCATTGTCGTCGTTGACGACCAGTCATCAGACGACACGGAGGCAATAGCCCGTCGCTTCGGCGCTCGTGTCGAGATCCGTCCGTGGAGCGGATACGGGTTGGCAAAACAGGCAGCCGCCGAGATGGCGACTCAGCCCTGGGTCTTCTCCATCGATGCGGACGAAACCGTTTCTCCTGAACTGGCGGGGTCCATGATGGACGTCGTGACCCGTGCTGACAGCGCCCCGGTCACCTATCAAGTGCGTCGGCGTACTCGCTTCCTCGGTCGCTGGATGCGTCATGGAGACTGGGGCCGCGACCGTGTCGTGCGCCTGTTCCGTCGCGGCGCCGCATCCTTCACTCCCGACATCATCCACGAGTCGGTCTATGCGACCGGGCAGAAGCCGATTCTCGGGGGCTGGCTCTATCACGAAGGCGACCAGACGTTGGATTCCTACTTGGCCCGCCTCAACCGCTACACGACGCTGGCCGCGTCTTCGCTCCATGCGAAGGGCAGACGCGCGGGCATCTTTTCCATGCTCGCGCGGCCACCCTTCAAGTTCATTCAGGCCTATTTCTTGCGGCTTGGCTTCCTCGATGGCTGGCAGGGGTTTGTCCTCGCCTGGTTTTCGAGCGTGTACGTCTTCGCCAAGTACGCCAAGCTGTCACACCTCTCGCGGCAGCGGCATCTTGACCCATACCCGCGTATCCGATAGATTGAGACATCCCACGAT
>JAVHPP010000033.1:17009-55029 GCA_036170655.1 Candidatus Zixiibacteriota bacterium
ATGTTGAATGATGAATGATGAATGATGGAAACTGACATTCAACATTCAACCTTACAGACAACCTATGGCGCGCAACCGTAGGCGTGGCGCAGGCCAAGAATTATCATGAAGAACATCCTCATTACCCGCACTGACCGCATTGGCGATGTCGTTCTGTCGCTGCCGGTCGCGTACGCCATCAAGGCGGCGCATCCGGAATGTCATGTCACGTTCCTCGTGGCGACAGCGGTCGCGCCGATTGTGCAGATGTGCCCTTGGGTTGATGACTGCCTGACTCTTGGACCGGAGTCCGACGCGGCGGGCATCGTGCACAGACTGCGGCAGCGCCGGTTCGACGCGGCGGTCTGTCTGTATCCGCGTCCCCACATCGCTTCCTGGCTGAAGCAGGCTGGCATCCCGGTGCGTGTTGGTACCAGTCGGCGCTGGTATTCGTACCGCTTCTCCCGCCGCGTCAGCCTGCACCGGGCCGGAAGCGGACGGCATGAGCGCGATCTCAACCTGCAGCTGCTCAGGGGATTGGGGATCGACCGTCCAGCGGTATCTGATCCTCTGTGCGTTCCGCCGCAAAATGCCATCGATGCAGCATGTATTATTCTTAAGGAGGCTGGGATTGAGGCCGACTCGTACGCGGTGGTTCATCCCGGCTCCGGCGGTTCGGCGCGAAACTGGAGGCCCGAACGGTACACTGAAGTCTGCCGCATGCTCACGGAGTCTGGCGTTGCCGTTCTGGTCACCGGTTCGCAGCCAGAGGTCATCTTGGCCGATAAAGTCAATGGTGCGATGAGGAATGGGATTGCATCCATCGCCGGCCGAACCGACCTGCCAGTTCTGGCGGCCATTCTACAACGCGCGTCGGTGTTTTTCGGCCCATCGACCGGTCCGATGCATCTGGCTGCCGCTGTAGGAACACCTGTCGTTGCCTTGTTCGGCCCTGTCCGTACCACCGAACCAGCGCGCTGGGGTCCGCTCGGTCAGGGTCATACAGTCTTTGTCCCCCCGGTGCTGTTGTGCCGGTGCCGAGTTGACAGTTGCCGTCAGGGCGATTGCATGGATATGATTGGCGTGAATCAAGTCGCGGACGCGGTCAGGGCAGCCGTCCGGATCCGCCGGGACAGCTTGATGGCTGAGGCTCCCCCGGCAGTTCAATAAGTATCAATGGCAAGCGATATGTCGGAAACCAACACACGAAGCAAAGCCACGACACAGTTCCCCGAGATGAACCTCGCGGAGTTCGTCATCCGGGTCGAAGCGGAAAAGGCCAATGTTGACATCGAGCTGGTGCGGCGCGCCTATGAATTCTCTGAAGCGGCGCATCGCGGCCAGAAACGGGAGTCGGGCGAGCCCTATCTCAACCACTGCGTCGCCGTGGCGATGATCTTGGCCGAGCAACGCCTGGATTCCGCCACGATCGCGGGAGGGCTGATCCATGATGTGGTCGAAGACACCACCTATGGACTCGAAGCCGTCCGGGCCCGATTTGGCGATGAGATCGCCCTGCTGGTCGACGGTGTCACCAAGATTGGCGGGAAACAATTCGAGAGTGTCGCCGAGCAGCAGGCCGACTATTTCCGCAAGATGCTGATCTCGATGGCGCAGGACATCCGCGTCATCATCATCAAACTCGCCGATCGTCTGCACAATATGCGCACGCTCGACTTCCTCAGCCCGGAAAGGCAACACCGCATCGCCGAGGAAACACGTGAGGTCTACGCGCCGCTGGCTCATCGCTTCGGCATGGCCCGCATCAAGTGGGAACTGGAAGATTTGTCCCTGAAATATCTCTACCCTGAAGCGTACGCGGATCTCGTTCGCAAAGTGGAACTGCGCCGGGACGAACGGGAGACATATATTGAGGAGGTCAAGGCGCCGCTCGCCGATGCCCTAAAACAGGAGGGCATCGCCGCCTCCATCACCGGACGCGCCAAACATTTCGATTCCATCTATCGCAAGATGGTTTCACGCGGCAAGGGCCTCGAGCAGATCTACGACCTGATCGCCATCCGTGTCGTGACAGAAACGGAACGCGATTGCTACCACGCCCTGGGTGTGATCCACACTCTCTGGACGCCAGTTGCCGATCGTTTCCACGATTACATCGCGACCCCCAAGACCAACATGTACCAATCGCTCCACACAACCGTGATCGGCCCCCGTGGGCGCATGGTCGAAATCCAGATCCGGACCCGTGACATGCACTACGCCGCCGAGTATGGCATCGCCGCTCACTGGCTCTACAAAGAGGGCAAACGTGAACCGGACTATACGGACCGCCAGATGAGCTGGCTGCGTGAAGTCCTCGAATGGCAGAAGGAGACGCGTGACCCCAAGGAATTCCTCGACTTCTTTAAGACAGACCTATTCCTGGATGAGATCTACGTTTCCACGCCCAAAGGAGAGCTGAAGCCCTTGCCCAAGGGCGCCACGCCGATTGACTTCGCCTATGCGGTCCACACGCAAATCGGCCATCGTTGCGTGGGAGCAAAGGTCAATGGACGCATCGTTCCGCTGTCCCACGGACTCTCTTCCGGGGACACGGTTGAGATCATTGCAGGCGCTCATCCCAGCCCGTCGCAGGACTGGCTGTCGATTGCGCGGACAACGCGTGCGCGCTCCAAGATCCGTCAATTCCTCCGCAAAATCGGGCACGAACAGTCGTTGGAATTGGGCCGCGACATATTCGCCCGTGAACTGAAGCGATTGCGCCTCCCACCGCTGAGCGATGCCGAGATGACCGATTTGGCGATGGCGATATCGTTTCCCGATGCCGACTCGATGATCTCCGCGCTCGGGTCCGGGCTGCTCTCAATTGTCACACTGCGGCACCGTCTCGCGCCAGAAACGGTGGAGCAGAAGCATCCCTCCATCGTCCAGCGCTTTGTCGAGCGAGCGCGTCGGCCTCATGGCATCAGGATCCAGAACATGGATAACATGATGTTCCACTTTGCCCACTGCTGCCAGCCGGTTCCCGGAGAACGGATCATCGGGTATATCACCCGCGGACGGGGCGTGACGGTCCACAGCGCCAATTGTGTCAACATCGTTTCCTTGATCGATCAGCCGGAACGGCGACTGGCAGTAGAGTGGGATGTCACCCCCGACCAGACGTTCCTGGTGCGTCTCATGCTCGGACTCGAAAACCGGAAGAATCTCTTGCGGGACATCACACAAGCCATCTCCGAGACCGAAACTAACATCTGTTCAGCCACCATCAATGGCGATCAGTCCACGGGCACCGGGCAATTCGTCATACAGGTGAAAAATCTTCGTCATCTCAATGAAGTGGTGAAGAAGATCCGTGGTGTTTCAGGAGTCACATCTGTCGAGAGGTCGTCGGATCATCAGGGGCTGGATGATATCTCCGATTCCGCGGCTGGGTAAGCCGGAGGCTTATATACGCCAATGCCTTTTAACGTGTGTCCGGAACAACCGACAGACACGATATTTGCCCCGTGAACTCGTTGGCGGGTGGAGACAAAGCTGAAACCGTGAAGGCGGGGAACTGTCGATGAGAAATCCGGTTGACGAAGTGTGTATCAGAGGCCAACGTCCCCTTCCCGCTGGGGCCGTCCCTTTCTTCGTCATGCGCACGCTCCGGTACATTCTCCCGGCTTTGGCCGCTCTGTCTGTATCCATCTCGAATGTGGCGCAGGCGCAGTACTATTTCGGCAAGAACAAGGTCCAGTACACGGACTTCGACTGGATGATTCTGTCGACCAAGCGCTTCGACATCTACTTTGATGAATCGGAACGGGCCTTGGCCGATGTGGCGGCCGAAGCGGCGGAAAGCGCTTACGATGTCCTGGCCGACCGTTTCAGCCATGACGTGGAGCATCGTATCCCGCTGATCATCTATTCCTCGCCGAGCTTTTTTTCGCAGACCAACGTCGTTCCCGACCTCCTGCCCGAGAATGTGGGTGGGTTCACCGAGTTTCTGAAGGGGCGTGTCGTACTTCCGTTCGATGGCTCCTATGCGGACTTCCGTCATGTTCTCCAGCATGAACTCGTCCACGTCTTCACCCTGTCCAAACTGGCGAGTGTTGCCAAGATCCATCGGGATATGCAGCCGGGGACTCCGCCACTCTGGTTCACTGAGGGTCTGGCCGAGTACTACTCCCGCCCTTGGGAGGCGGATGCCGACATGGTTGTCGGTGATCTCGTCCTCTCTGGCCGTCTGACCAATTTCGACGATCTGGAGCGTTACACCGGGTCGTACCTGATGTACAAGGCGGGCGAATCGTTTTTTTACTTTCTCTCTGAGCGGTATGGCAGCGACTACGTCCTGCGCCTGCTCGAGAACTGGTGGCGCGGATCGGATTTCGAAGACGTGGCCCGCTTCGTCTTCGGTAAACCGCTGGGCGACGTGGGAACCGAGTGGGGCTACTGGCTGAAGAAGAAATATTTCCCGACGATTCAACGACTGGAATTGCCGGATCGCGCTGCCACGCGCCTGACGACGTCCGGCTACAATGTCAAGCCGGTACCACTCCGTCTGACCGTTGGCGGCCGCACCGAAGACCGGATCGTCTTCAAGGGCAATCGGCTTGGCTACGCGGGCCTGTACATGACGGATACCGGCGGGCAGCATCTGGAAACCCTGCTCAAGGGTGAACGGTCACCGCAGTTTGAGTCGCTCCATCTTCTCGGCTCCGCCTTGGACGTGGCGCCCGACGGCAGAGTACTCTTTTCCTCAAAGCATCATGAGCGCGACGTGCTTTACGTTCTTGATGCAGCCCGGCGGCGCGTCATCGCCGAGTACGGAATGGATTCCCTGTATGGTCTCTCATCTCCCGGTTTCGCGCCCGATGGCAATCGCGTCGTCTTTTCCGGTTGGGGAAAGGATGGGATCCGTGACCTGTTCATTTTCGACCTCTCGACCAGGTTGCTTTCCCGTCTCACCCGCGATTGGTACAACGATACCGACCCGGTATTCACGCCCGACGGGAAGGGAATTGTCTTTTCCTCCGACCGCGGTCTTTCGGGTGAGCACGGAGCCCGAAATCTCTTCCTCTACCGTCTCGACAGCGGCCAGATCGAGGCGATGACCAGCGGCGAGCACCACGATCGCAGCCCCTCGTTTTCCCCCGACGGCAGAGCGATCGCGTTCACGTCGGACCGCGACGGACTGTTCAATATCTATCGTCGCGACTCCACCGGGCAGATCGAACAACTGACGCATCTGGCCACTGGCGCCTTCGATCCTCGCTACTTGCCCGATGGCAAGACGATCGTCTTCACCGGCTATCAGGATGCGGGATTCCAAATCTTCAAGATGTCGCTTCCGGATACACCCGCTGTTGTCATGCCCCGCGCGGATTCGACCTCAGACCGGCCGGTAGCGTGGACGCCCTCGCAGGGAACCGGGGCGCTCTCGCGGGGCGCGGTCAAATACAAGAGCCGCTTCTCCTTTGATATTGCCCAGTCGGCTGTGTCTTACGATGCCTTCTATGGCACCGTTGGAGGATTGCAAACAGCCCTGACCGATGTCTTGGGAAATCGCCAATACTTCTTCCTCGTGGCCAACAACGCGCAAACCAAGGATGAATTCTTCTCGAGCTTCAGTGTCGCGGCGACTTACATCAACCGGCAACATCGTCTCAACTACGGTTACGGCGCCTTCCATCTTTTCAACCGTTACACCGACCCGTATGAAGGTGACATCAGTGAACGGCTTTACGGAGCCGTTGGCTATGCGGGTTACCCCCTGTCGAAGTTCCGGCGAATCGAGGCGTCCTTGTTCATTCGTCAGTCAGAGCGGCAGTCGTTCTTCTCCGGCGGGCTCAGGAAAGCAGTGCTGGCCACACAGTTTCTGACCATCGCCCACGACAATTCCCTGTGGGATATCTCCGGCCCGATCGACGGTGAGCGATTCATGCTGTCCTTGGGGTTTACCGGTGATGTGTCGAATTTCCGCGCCTTCAACCGTCTCGTCATCGTGGATGCCCGCAAGTATTTCCGACTGGGCCGGTACTCCGCCATCGCCATGCGTCTGATGGGACACTTCTCGGGCGGACACGAGCCCCAGCGGCGTTATTTGGGAGGCAGTTGGGATCTGCGTGGCTACCCGCGCCGCGGGGAGTACGCGCGCAACGTAATTCTATCTTCCAATGAGCTGCGATTTCCGCTGATTGACGCACTACTCGTGGGGTTGCCGGTTGCCAGCATCGGGTTCCAAGCCATTCGGGGCGCCGTCTTTTTCGATGCCGGGAATGCTTGGGAAAACGATTTCGGACGACTCCGAGGCTCGATGGGTGTTGGCGCGCGCGTCGCCCTCGGGTATCTTGTTGTCTTGCGCTTCGATTTCGCGCGGCGCACCGATTTTCGAACGATTGATCCCAGGACACGATTTGAATTCTTCTTTGGCTGGAACTTCTGATTTCGCTTCCTCGCGGGCGCATTCCGCTTCGGTCCTCCGGCTTCTCGTCCGGGCACTGCTGGCCTTGGCGCTCATGATCGTTGCCGGGTGCGCGTCACGCCATGTCGCGTTGGTCCCAGGCCCACTTGGGGCGGGGGACTGGCCAATCCCTCGCGGGGACATCCAAAACCACGGCGTGTCCCGTCAGCCGCTGGTTTCCGATCAGGTCACGCGGCTTCTCTGGCGGCAGAAGCTCAGCGGCGTTGCCTCCACAGAACCAGTCGTCCGCGGTCAGCGCCTCTATCTGGCTACTCAGACTCGACGCCTGGAAGTGCGCGATCCGGCAACTGGCCAGTGCCTCTCTCGCCTCCGTTTCAAAGGAGTTGTGGCTGGAATCATACCGACAGACTCGGGGCTAATCTTCACGATCGACCAAGACCAGAATCGGCTTGTGTGGCTGGTTGGCGATCCTCCATCTCAGGCGATTTCCGTCTCTATCCCGGTTGCTTCAACCGCGCCGCGATCCTTGCCTGATGGCTCCGTCATTATCGGATCGTTCAACGGACAACTGTCGCGCTATGACTCGCTTGGGACAAGACTCTGGACCGTAGATTGCAAGGGACCAATCGACGCCACGCCATCGATCTCAGACTCGCTGCTCTATGTCTCGGCGGGACGGTTGGTCAGCGCGCGACGGATCAGCGACGGGCAACAGGTCTGGTCCCACCGTGCCTCAGGCGCCGTGATGGCCGCGCCGGCAATCGATGATCGCGCTTACTTCGGGTCCACGGACTCCCTCGTTTATGCGGTAAATCTTCAGACAGGTTCTTTGGCGTGGTTCTTCGCGGCGGGGGGGCAGATCGTCGCTTCCCCCACTGTCGGCTCAACGCGTGTCTTTGTGCCGGCGAACGACCAGCGCATCTACGCACTGGCCAAACAGACAGGGGACACGGTGTGGACCCACCATACCAGCGCCCCGCTGAGTCGAGAGATGACGCTTGCCAGCGACCTCCTTCTGGTCGGCACACTCGACAGGAAGTTGCTTCTGATCAACGCTATCGATGGCACTCTCGTCCGTGAGTTCGCCCTCGAAGGCGCCTGCGTGGCCCCCCCCGTGGTGGCTAACAATCGAGTCTATGTCTGTGACTCAAAACGATGGCTTTATTGCTTTGGCGCTGCACCAGAGCAAGATGTACCAGTGAAGTAATCTCAGACAGGAAGGCAGATTTGACATGCCGTTTTGGCATGAATTGGCACGTCGCGTATGCCGTATTGGCGTTATATGCTGCCGTTTAGGCAATGCATTGTTGTGTTGCCGCCGACGTATTTTCGTATCTCATTGTACCATAAGCTATTAATTGCAATTGTATATTTCGGCATAAAATGTGCTTCTACATGTCTCTGGTTGTCTAAGTGATAACGAAGTCAACAAGTTCAACAGAACAAAAGAGGAGGAACGAACCATGACACAGATCAAGTGTGAACCGAACCAGGGCATCGTGCCGTTTTCATCGGCGATCAACAGGGTCTTCGATGAATTCCTACCAGGCATGTTTACCAACTACGGGATGGCGGCTTTCAACATGCGACCAGCAGTGGACGTTGTCGAAGAGGATGACCGTGTGGTCGTGAGGGCTGACATGCCCGGACTGGAAAAGGGTGACATCAAAGTGGTGGTCAACGATGGTCTCTTGACCATCGAGGGGCGACGTCAGGAAGCGCACGATGAGAAGCGCAAGGGATTCACCCGGGCTGAGCGCTTCGCTGGGACATTTTCCCGATCCTTTAATCTGCCGTCTTGGGCAGACTCATCCAAGATCAACGCCAACTACAAGGACGGCGTCTTGGATGTCGTCATCCCGAAAACCGAGATGGCCCGTCCTAAAGAGGTTGAAATCAACATTGGCTGAGTTTGTCAGACGCGGCCGAGTCGGAGATTCCCGTACAGCGGCGTGGGCGGCCCCGTGGAAGTTCGCGGGGCCGTTTCAACATCCGTGGCGCACGTTCACGACAAAGGCGTGTGAATTGCTTTGAATGTTGGCTCGGCGATGACGTATAATGCCCAATTGGGTGTTGGTGACCCGCTGGCCCCGTGCGAGGAAACGATTGTCATGCCTACCTACGAGTACAAGTGCCACACTTGCGGCAAGAATTTCGAAGCCACTCAGCCGATCACCGCCGATCCGCTGAAGGTCTGCACCCTGTGCGGCGGAACCAGCGTCGAACGGCTCATCTCGTCCGGTGGGGGTCTGATTTTCAAAGGGTCAGGGTTCTACGTCACAGATTATCGCAGTTCGAGCTACAAGAAGGATGCCAGCAAAGACAAACCGCAGATCACCAAAGCCTCCTCCCCGGACAAGAAGACTTCGCCGTCCGCCACCAAAACTCCGGCATCGTCAAACGATTGAGTATTCCCCGTTCTTCGCCAGACCCGTTTACGGTGTCTTAACCGTAGAAGATCCCTTGTTGCGGGCGGGTGTCTGCCCCCGGGTCGTGGCATGACGCTTCAGAAATGTGTCTGGCGAACATCGTCGGCAGCCGATTCCGATCTGATCCCGGTGACTGACAGAAAGTGGTGAAACCCATGATTGCTCTCGACAAATGGACTAATGGTGCAAAAACCGTACTGCAGGCGACACTCTCGTCCGCACAACGTCTTGGTCATCCCGAAATCGTACCCGCTCACCTCCTTCTGGCGCTCCTGTCTGATGGTGGCATTACCCAGGCGTTACTCCAGAAGGAAGGGATTGATCCCGACCGTCTCCGTGGCGAACTGAGCCGGTTGCTGAATCGGCTGCCGACGGTGCATGGCGATACTCAGCCATCCACTTCCGCGGCGCTGGCCACGATCTTCTCTGAGGCTCAAAACAAGTCTCAGCAGTTGGGACATGCGTACGTGACGGCCGCCCATCTTCTATGGGCTGTGTTCGACAAGCCGGACAGTGCCGTCCGTGAAGCCTTTGCCGCTCTGGGTGCCGATCCCAAACGTTTCTCCGGAGCTCTCGATCTTATGTTAGCGGAGAAGGGAGCCGGCGAAGAAGGCGCGGAGGAGCGTATGATGGCGTTGGAACGTTTCGGCCGTGATCTGACCGCCGCCGCTCGTGCGGGAGACCTTGATCCCGTCATTGGTCGTGACGAAGAGATCCGGCGCGTGATGCAGGTCCTCTCCCGTCGCACAAAGAACAACCCTGTCCTGATCGGTGAGCCCGGTGTTGGCAAGACCGCCGTCGCCGAGGGTTTGGCGCTGAAGATTGCCCGGGGAGATGTTCCCGAGACGCTGAAGGACCGCCGTGTCTTCATGCTGGACATGGGCGCCCTGGTTGCCGGAGCGAAGTTCCGTGGTGAATTCGAGGAACGTCTCAAGGGGGTTCTCAGCGAGGTCGAATCCTCCAACGGCCGCATTGTCCTCTTCATTGACGAATTGCACACCGTCATCGGTGCTGGCTCGGCCGAAGGGAGCGTCGATGCCTCCAATCTGCTCAAGCCCGCGCTCGCACGCGGCAAGCTCCGCTGCATCGGCGCGACCACCCTGACGGAGTATCGCAAATACATCGAAAAAGACGCGGCGCTGGAACGGCGTTTTCAACCGATCATGATCCTTGAACCCACGGTGGCGGAGACCGTCTCCATCCTCCGTGGGTTGAAGGAACGATACGAAGTCCATCACGGTGTACGCATCCAGGATGCTGCCCTGGCCGCGGCGGCGACTCTCTCCGAGCGATATATTGCCGACCGGCAACTTCCTGACAAGGCGATCGATCTGATCGACGAGGCGGCCGCCGACCTCCGTATCCAGATTGACTCACGCCCGACCGCGCTGGATCGTCTCGACCAGCAGATCGCACAAGGTGAAATCGAACGTGAGGCCGTGCGGCGGGAAAAGGATGCCGCAGAGCGATTGCGCCCGATCGAGGAACGGCTCGAACAACTGTCAGCAGAGCGGGCCCGGCTGGAAGTCAGTTGGGCGGCTGAGAAAAAAGCGGTCCAGAAGATCAGGGACGCGAAAGAGACGATCGAAAAACTCAAGGCCGGTATGGATGACGCCTCCCGGCGCGCCGACTACGAAACCGCGGCCCGACTCCGGTACCAGGATATCCCCGACCAGGAGCGGCTCATCAAAATCGAGAATGTGTCGTTGGCGCAGATCCCGAAGGCGCAGCGCATGCTCAAAGAAGAGGTCGATCCGGACGACATCGCCGCAATCGTGGCCAAGTGGACCGGCATCCCGGTCGAACGTCTCTCGGAAAGCGAGATGGACCGGCTCGTTCACCTCGAGGACGAATTGAAAAAGCGAGTGATCGGCCAGGATGAAGCGATCGCCGCCGTCGCCGGCGTGGTCCGCGCATCACGCGCCGGTCTCGCCGAGCCGCATCGCCCGCGTGGGTCATTCATTTTTCTCGGTCCGACCGGTGTCGGCAAAACCGAACTGGCCAAGACCCTCGCTGCCAGTCTGTTCGGATCCGAACAGGCGATGATTCGCATCGACATGTCCGAGTACTCTGAGAAGCACTCGGTCTCCCGCCTGATTGGCGCGCCACCTGGGTATGTCGGCTACGATGAAGGCGGCCAGCTCACGGAGGCCATCCGGCGTCGTCCGTATTCGGTCATTCTCTTCGACGAACTCGAAAAAGCCCATCCCGAGGTGTTCAACATCCTGCTTCAGGTTTTGGATGATGGCCGCTTGACCGACAACAAGGGCCGCACCGTGTCGTTTGAGAACGCGATCCTGGTGATGACCTCGAATCTTGGGGCTAAGGCCATCGCGCAGGCTGCGGCCGACGCTGTCACCGAATCGCGCCGGCGCGAAACGATTCGTGCCGGAGCGATGGAGGCGCTACGGCGCGCTGTGCGCCCAGAATTCCTCAACCGCATCGATGAAATCGTTGTGTTCAATCCGTTGCTGCCCGATGCGATCAGGCGAATTGCGGAGTTGCAGTTCACTTCGTTGCAGGTGCGCCTCGCAGAACAGGGAATCACGGCCACGCTGACCGGCGCAGCCAAAGATGCGCTGGCGGCTCAGGGATATGATCCCGTCTACGGCGCTCGTCCCTTGCGGCGTCTCGTGCAGAAGGAGGTCGCGCACCGTCTGGCCTCCGCCCTCCTGCAGGGACAGTTCAAGGGTGGCGACTCCATTGAAGTCGACCACAGCAGTTTGGGGTTCGTGTTCCGAAAAGCCGTCCCGCCTCAGGTCGACGCATCTGTTCAACCCGCGGATACCCCGGTGATCAGACCGTCGAGCCCGAAGTCATAGAGCCATCCGGAGCAAGACGTTTCCCACGCACGGGGCTGTCGATCTCAGGCCCTTCAGTGCGGGGCGATGCCCGTCTCCGATTGCGTTGGCGTCCGAATGATCCGCCGGGTTGACTTCTTCGGCATAAGGTCTTGTTGGTTATTTGATTACCTCCCAGCACAACACGGCGAACCCGGATTTGGTCGTTTAAGCACTCCGCACGTCTACATCTTCCCGCGCTGCACTCTCGGTGGTCAACCGATACTAAACTCCGCTTGTCGCTGGCCGATAGAGACATAGAGAGCCCTGCATGATGCGGGGATCCCAGTCACGCCGAGTCAGGGCGCAGTGTCCGCCGTCTTGTGGGGACACTCAAGAGTGGCGCGACGGGCAAGCACGAATCGTATGGATTGTCTCAACAGGACCCATTGGTCACGTCGAGACGATCAGACATGCTGAAAACAATCGGGTCAGGCGCTTAAGCAAAGGAGTGGATGATGCAGGAGATGAATAGGGCGCGCGCATTCCACGGGATGGCGACGGTGGTGTGGGGCATACTGCTCTTGGGGATCGGCGCATGCAGCGGGCCGGTCAACACCGGCAGTACGGTCGTCGTACGCAACATTTCTGTCACACCGCCGGTTCTGCAGGAAGGCGAAATCGCCGTCATCGAGGTCCAGGTGACCAATGGTTCAGACGTGCCCTTGGCCGACAAAACTGTCTATCTGGCTGTCGAGCCCAGTACCGCCGGTGCATTTGCCAACAGTGTGATCACGACCGGCGCCGACGGGACCGCAACGGTGACATTCACCGCCACCCACGCCGGTACGGTGACCATCAGCGCCCGCGCGGAAGGGAATCCCGCCGCCATCAACGCCAGCGTCACCATTGAGAAGAATGTAGCCACCAACGGCAACGGGCAGATTGTGCTCTCGATCTCTCCGGCGCTGATGCAGGCCGACGGGATGTCGACCGCCTACGTCACTGCGCGCGTGGCGGACAACGCCGGCAATCCGCTTCCCGATTCGACACTGGTCAAGTTCACCGCGGGTGAGAAGTTCATCGACGTCAACGGCGATGGTTTCTGGACAGTCAACGTCGATTCACTGAAGTACGACGCCGATGCCGATGGCCAGTGGGACCCGATCGGCACGATCGACAACATGGTCTATACTTCGCAAGGGGCGGCTGCCGCCAAATACACTGCTGGGTACACCTCTGGTCTCGTGTATGTCAAAGCCACGATCGGGGAACCAGGCCGCCAGGTCTCCGGCGAAATAGCGCTCTCGCTGACCTCCAATGATTCCGTGTACTCCATCAATTTGACTCCGGAATGGCAGCAGATCCAGGTGCGCGGAACCGGCGGTATCGAATGGGTGCGGATTGTCGCCACTGCGTTCGATGCCCATGGAAATCCCGCCCCCCAAGGGCTGCCGGTTGATTTCAACATCACAGCTGGACCAGGCGGCGGTGAAGCGATCAACGGCGATCCCGTCGGTCCTGTGACCGTGCAGACGAATTCGCTGGGTCAGACGGCGGTGACCTTGAACGCCGGACGCATCTCGGGAACTGTCCGTGTCAGGGCACGCGCAGGCACTGTCGTCTCAGGTGCCACACAGGTGACGATCCGCAGCGGCCCGCCGGCATTCCTCTCGGTGGGTGCGATCGAATGCAATGTCCCCTCATGGGAACTGGTCAATGCGCACAACAAGATTGTCGCGGTTGTCGCCGATCAATGGGGCAATGAAGCTCCTGACTCCACCGCCGTGCATTTTGGCACCGAGCAGGGGTTGATCGAAGGCGCTGCCGAGACCCAGTCCGTGCCCACCTTCCGCGGAGTCGCCGAAACCTACTGGCACTCCGGCGCCCCTAAGAACGACGGCATCGTCTTCTACTGGGCCGAAACAGAGGGTGGCACCGTTGCCGATACCAGCTCCTTCTTTGAATCGGGCCCGGCGGCGTCGGGCGCGTTCCTGTCTTATCCCGACACTCTGCCGGCCAACCGGACCGCTCATGGCGAGGTGGTGATCCAGGTCCTCGATGTCAACGGCGTCCTCGTTAACGCCAATTACCCGATCGACATTACCGCTGACCACGGATCCATCAACCCTGGTCTCGTCAATGATGGCTGTCACTCGTCCGTCTATGTCGGCCAGTACTTCTCCGAAGTCCTCGATCAGGACTACGCCTATTCGATTCCCGACAGCGGGATCGGCGCCATCGCCACGATACACGCACGCGCCGGCGGCATCTATGGTTTCAACGGTGACGCCAAAGTGGTACTGACAACCGGCCGCGCCTACTCGAAAAACTCGTCGATCGACGCACAATCATCGCTGTCCTACGGCACCTCCACCCCGATCGAGATCACCATCAAAGACCGCGCAGGCAATCCGCTGGGTGGACACCTGATCCAGATCACGACCGACGGTACGAGCGGCGCGATCACCGGCTCGCCGCAGTACACTAACGAGTATGGCGTGGCGTCGGGGTTCACATTCACCGCGACCACCAACGAAGCCGTTACCACTGCCTACTTCACGGTCGATGATCTCGACCCGAACTACGGCGGGATTACACTATCAGGGAAGATTACGCTGCAAAAATGATCTGAGAGCCAGACACATTAGTGAAATCAGAGCCGGGGAGCTGTCAGTCAGCGCCCCGGCTTTCGTTGGATCCGTGGGTACGGTGACCCAGTACGCGGGCACGTTCTCAGTGTCGCCTGTCAGCTGCAGATTCGGCCCGGTCCACAGCCCTTGATTTGCCAACGTGGGAACCGCCGCCATCAGATGCGACCATACGCACTGATGAACCGAATCGGACGATCGGGCACGAACGGGAGGGCGAGGCTCCCGCCGAGCCTCTTTCTGCACCGCACGCAAAGAGGCTCGGCAGGAACCTCGCCCTCCTGAAGCGTAAATGCTCCGATGAATGACCGAGATTTGATTACGGTCTATGCTTTACGTGCGCCGTCATTGTGTTAGGGGCTTTCAGGGCGCGACGCATCCATTGACCAGCGCCAGCCCGCCCCGAAAGATGTAATTGATGATTGTCACGACATCCACGAGATTCAACCGGCAATCCCCATTGACATCGCCATTGTTCGGGTTCGTAATCGAACCTTCGCGATACAAGTAGTCGATCAGCATGACCACATCGTCAATCTGCACCGATCCATCGCCGGTCAAATCTCCGGGAAACTCACGTGTCCACCCCAGGCGTGCCAAGAGTCTCGCAACGGTCTCCGCCGCATCAGTCTCGATCATGTACGACAAGGGAAAGGCCAGAATGGCGGTATGCACACCAGCCACCTTTGAGATCACGCCGACGGCTTTTCCATCCGATGGCGAAGCGGCGCCATCTCGGGATTGGTAGGTGTAGATCACCTCGGCTTTGGACGTATCAACCTCGAAGTACCCGACAAACGGTATCGCATCTCCGGGCAATGGCAGCGCCGGATTTAGCCCCCACCCCGTGCGGGCCGGATCGACGGAGAGGTCAGGCAGCGGACTCACGCGTGATTTGGCGCCAATGAACTCGGCGTTGGGACGCGTCGGATGGGACAGCAGCACGCGGGGATAGTAGGCGGCGGTGATCCCTATATTGTCGTAGGGCCAATCGCCGGGACCGAAGCGGATTGTGCCCTCCGTGATTGCAGCGGCATTGAAAAGATCACGCCCGGTCAGGATCGCAATCCCGCCCGCGTACTGATAGAGTGCAAGTTGGCTGGGTGTCTCCGGGCGCATTGCATAACGCCCGTCCGTCACGACAATCGTTGCCGGATGTGGATCATAGACGGCCAGTCCGAACGGCGGGGTCGTGACCGGATCGGCATCTCGGTACGCGGCTCCCAATGGCGACACAAGGCGTCTCCAGACAGCAGCCACCGAATCCTTATCGGTGAGTGAAGTCGGTCCGGAAAACGTCTCATCAATCACCAGCGGAAGGCCGTCAAATGCAAACGCGAGACCTTGCAGGGGCGCCGAAGGATAGCTCCCTGTGCCAAGCGCTGACACCGCTTGGATCCGATACTCATAGACGACCGCGTTGTCCGCCGTCACGTCGGTATACGAAGAAAGAGCCGCCGTTTCTCCGATCTGGTCCCACGTTGATCCTCTGGTTCGCCGATCGACGCGATGAGAGACTATGTCCGGCTCTGTGGCCGGTTGCCAGTCGATGGTGATGGTTCTGTTCCCACGGTGGGCCGATAACAACCGAGGCGTCAGCGGGCGATCCGGCAGCACGGCGATCACCGGCGAGGACGCCCCCAGCCGTCCCAGCGAATCGATTGAGCGAATCGTGTAGAAGTAGGTATGCTCACGGTGCAAACCAGAATCACTGTATGACGAATCGCCGGGGGACAACGTGGCGATCGGCGGATCAAAGAACGATCCCGAATCGAGAGAGCGAAATAATCCGTATCCGCTGAGCCGCTGAGTGCCTCTTGGATGCCACCGTATCTCCGCGGTCGAATCGTCCCATCCGGCGATGGCGAAGCCGGTGGGTGCACCGATCGTCGCATCATGAAACCGGCTGTCCCAGAGAACTTTCGTCCGTGCAAGGGCGGTATCCAGTGACGCGAAGTTCAACCCTGCCAGATAGGGCTGCGGCGCGGCCGCATCGAAAGTTGTCTGGAAGTGAGATGGGTCGGTATGGAACGATGGCGCCACAACGAGCGCCCACACTGCGACCACCGAATCTCCGGGGATGAGATCCACCGGCCCGTGTGTGAGCAGGAATCGCGTGTCGTACCCGTCGGCAAAGTCCTTCGCAATCGTGGCTGTCGTGGACGGAATCCATCCCTCCGCTGACTTGTCGATCGCCGCATCGACTTGGTCGTAGTCAATCTCCCGGTTCGCCATCCGCCGGTATTTCATCCGGTTGCCGATGGCACGGCCATATCCCCCGTAGATGTTGGTGTCGGAGGCCGCTTGTGAGGGCCCCCAGTCGTAAGCACGGGAAAACCCCGTGTTCCACCAATTGAACGATTCATCCCCCAGCACGGGCCGTCCCCCCAGATACATCATCCCCAGCACACCGGTCGGTGAACGGGCGTCAAACCCGCTGGCGCTGTCGGGATCGCCATCATTGTCCGCCGACCAGGCGGCAGCGACTTGCACGTCATGCCCGTCAATGGTTACAACCGCCGTGTGGTGCCCGGACAGATCCCCCAGCCAACTGTTTGGATGCGACGGATGCAGAATGTCGGCATCGACGTACCACCCCAGCCACAGCCCCTTGATTGTCTGTGTCCCGATGTTGGTCACGACAATTTCCAGAACGATCCCCTTGTCGTGAGCGGAATCGTCGACGAGGCGTGTCGTTTGGCGGATGCGCACAGGCAATGACCGGTGCGTTCCATCGACCTGATCCGCCCGCACGATGGCGGGATCGGTGATCGTGTCGGTGTAATGCGCCGTCAATTCCTCATCCCCAAGCAGGTCGCCAAACTGCAACGCCCCATCGGCGCCGGGATGCAGCTCGTAAGTCGGCGGCCATTCGCTGGCGCCAGTGGAAACTAAGGTGTCGCCGCCGGCCACGCCTCCCACCCACAGCCCGGCGCTGAACAGATAGTCGATCTGAGAATGCGGCGGCGTTTCCAAACTGGGCGCGGGTAATGTGTCCGCAGAACCCAGAGTGCTCGAGTCGATCAGCGACGATATCTGCGCATTGCCAATCAACCCCCAATTCGTGATCGTCGTCCGCAAGTGCGAATTGGCGTGAATGCGATACGACGGACCGGCGGTCGCGTCAGATGCAGATAGCGATGCGGCGCCGGCCCCATCTCCGTGGGAACCGGCCCACGCCTGCCGACAGCATGGGTTGGCCAACACGCACACCACCACAAACACAGCCAACACAGGGCACAACATAAAGTTCGGCGGAGATGAACAATCTCCGCTCACAGAGCGGCACATGGTTGCAATCTACGGAGAAATCCGGTTTTGTCAAATCGCCGGTGATCTGGGGCGGGCTTACTACCAACCCAGACCGCCTGTCCAGTAAATGATTGCGTTTCGGCGTCGGCCAATGTAATCCTGATCCGGGCGTTTTGCGTCCCCGGAGGTACCGACGATGATGTACTCTCACAGCCGCCTCGGCGCCTATGAAACGTGCCCGCGGAAATTTGCCTTCCAGTACATCGAGAAGCCCGACATCCCCAGACGGGACTCGATCGAAGCCTACATGGGTACGCGCGTCCATGATGCGCTCGAACATCTCTACGGCGCCGTGCGCATGGACCGCGTCCCCAAGTGGGAGGAGGTCCGCGACTACTATGACACGGAATGGGCGAAGAACTGGAAAGACGACATCTTCATCGTCCACGCCGAGCAGACCGCCGAAGACTATCGGAATGTCGGCCGTCGTTGTCTGCAAGACTATTTCGTGAAGAACTATCCTTTTATCGACGGACGCGTGCTGGGGCTGGAAGAACACATCTGGGTCGATCTGGACGGGACGGGCGCATACAAGTTGCAGGGATTTATCGACCGCTTGGCACTCCAGGATAGCGGCGCCATCGAGATTCACGACTACAAGACCTCGCGGCGCCTCCCCACACAAGAAGACGCCGACCACGAGCGGCAACTGGCGCTCTACCAGATCGCTGTGCAGGAACGCTGGCCGGACACCCCGGAGGTCACGCTGATCTGGCACTACCTGCGCTTCAACAAACGACTGATCTCCAAACGATCACCGGAGGCGCTCAACGAACTGAAGCGGGACACGATTCGCCTGATCGATGCCATCGAAACCGCGACACCCCGCAACGATTTTCCACCTCACGAGTCCCAACTGTGCGACTGGTGCGATTTCCAGGTGCTCTGCCCCGCCAAGCGCCACCTCATCGCCGTCGCGGCGATGACCCCCGAGCAATTCTCCGCCGACGAGGGCGTGCAACTGGCCGACCGATATGCGGCTGCCAAAGGCAGGGAGGCTCAGGCGGAGTCGGACCTGCAGGAGGCCAAGGATCGCATCCTGGATTTTGCCAAGCAAACGAACATCCTCCGTCTCCGGGGACATAACATCTCTGTCAAAGTGAATTATCGTAAAGAAACGACCATTCCCAATCAGGGAGACCCAAACCGCAAGATTCTGGAGTCGCTCGTTCGTGCCAGCGGCCAATGGGTCGAAGTCTCCGATCTCTCCCGCTCCAAGTTACCCAAGGCCGTTCAGACCGACTTGTTCGACGCGCACACGCGGCAGCGCATCGCCGAACTCCTCGTCACCCGCGAGACTCCCACGGTGACCGCCAGCAAGCTGTCCAACGAAGAGCAAGACGACGGCCCGGATCTGGGCGCGTGATACCCCGCTCCCGACGGGTATGGCCTACTTGGCGTATCCGCCCAATTCGTGGACATCGTTTCAAAAGAATCCCCGCGCGGTCTTTGCCGTACGGGGATCATATTTTCACTTGGTGAGAGTCCTTCAGCCCTTGCGATCCGGGTTCGTCGACAACAGACGCACGTACTCGTCTTTGTGGGTCAGAATCTGGATGGCCTTGCGGACATGGTCATCATCGGACAACACAATGCCCTCGTAAAATCCCTTCTGGCCAAAGAGCTTCGACAGCACGGCGCGTTTGATCTCGCGCTTGATGAACGGATCGCTCTTCTTGAACTCGAGTTCCTTTTCCTGATCGATCAATGACGCGACTTGATCCAGACTGGCCTTGTATATAGTCTGTCGCTCAGTATCATTCTTCAGTGATTCGCGTATGTTCTCCAATTCGACCTGCGTACCCGTCTTGTAGTCGAACTTCTTATCTTTCAGGTATTGGCGGAATTCGCTCAGAAGATTGTCATTGACGTCAAAATTCATGGTGATGTCGGGGTGAACCGTCGTGTAGTGGACGGCGAAATTGAAGAAGACACCCTGCCGCCAGAGGTTGATTTCGAGTGGCGTCCACGTGGGGTCATCGACTTTGACATCGGGCACAATCCCGCCGCCGCCGTACACTTTCCGTCCCTTGTTGGTGTAGAAAATGTCTTTCTCGCTGGGTTCCTTCGTGACCAATTCGACCGAATCTTCATCTGACTTCGGGTGTTTCGTGCTGCGCGACGGTTTCTGGATGGAGCGGCCCGACGGCACATAATAGCGTGCGGTGGTCAGTTTTAGGGCGACGTCGTCGCTCTCCGGCAACTGGAAAATCTGCTGGACCAGCCCTTTGCCGAAGGTCGTGTTCCCGACGATCAGCCCGCGGTCCCAGTCTTGGATCGCGCCGGAGACGATCTCCGATGCCGATGCTGTGCCTTCATCAACGAGCACGACCAGCGGACCGTCGCCGAATACCGGCTTGTCAGGAGAGAAATACTTGCGCTGTGATTCCGGATCACGGCCCTGTGTATAGACAACCAGACGGTCCTTGTCGAGGAAGAGGCCAGATGTTTTGACGGCCTGGTCGAGCAGTCCGCCGCCATTCGAGCGCAGATCAAAGATCAGCGACTGCGCGCCCATGGTCTTCAGCGCGGCGAGCGCTTCGCGCAACTCGGTATCCGTGCTCTCGGAGAACTTGTTCAAACGCAGGTACCCGATCTTGTGCTCGGTGTCGGCCATGCCATAATAGGGAACCGACTTCAACTCAATCAACGCCCGCTCGATCTCGTAATCCAATGGTTCGTGAAGGCCGGGCCGCATGATCCGCAGGGTGACCTTTGTGCCGGCGGTGCCGCGCATCAGTTTCGATGCGTCCTCCGTCGACATGCCATCGGTGGACTTGCCGTCGATCGCCACAATTCGGTCGCCCGCCCGCAGCCCGACACGCTCCGCCGGTGTCCCTTCGATGGGCGCGACGATCGTGACTGTATCCTCGCGCAGGTCAATCTGCATCCCGAGGCCTTCGTACTTGCCCTGCGTGGATTCCATCAGCCGGTCGTAGGAAGAACGCTCCAGGAGCACAGAGAATGGATCGAGGACGTCGAGCATCCCGCGAATGCCGGCATAAACCATCGCCTTGGTGTTGATCGTGTCCATGTAGTTGGACTGGACACGGTAGGAGATGTCGTTCATCAGCTTGGTGTACTTGTAGATCGTCTCCCGCTTGAGACGCGTATCGCTATCCGTTCCCGCGCCCGGTGCCGTGCCCTCGTTCTGCACGATGGCCGCAGGATGCTCGGGGGTCGCTTCGCCTGATCCCACCACCCAGATGACGCCCGTGGCGACCAGTGCGAGAAATAGCGTATAAAGACGGAATCGTCTGTCCTTGCTCATTGAATCCTCCAATATGTCGCCTGGCGTTTTCTCTGAATCAGCCGCCCAGCCGCGTCACGTCTATACGATGCAGCTGCGGCGCCTTGGTTGCAACTAATATCACTCTCGTTGCGCGTTTTCAAGCTCCATCACCACCATTCAGGTCCCGTTCTACCAATAAAGCAAGTCCACTGCCAGATCATCTGCTGAGACGCATGTTTGGAGGACACATCCCGTAGGTCTCTGGTCCGTCCCATGATACGCCGGTCTCCCAAGTGGAGTTCCCGGTCGTCTGGCAGAATGCTTCATGGCTTCAAGAACTGCTGCAGATAAGCCATGCCGGAATCCTTGGGTGAGCGACGGACATACGCACGAGCCGCGGCCCGGGCCGCATCACGGTCCCCCGCATCGGCAGCGATATACACCATCTCAAGGTAAGGCAGGGTCAGCGTCGTATCGAGCTGGGCCGCACGCTCTGCCAGTTGCTTCGCACGGGTAAAATCCCGAAGATTCCGATAGGAACTCGCCAGGTAATAGGTCGCGAGGGCATTTTCCGGTGACAGAGTCAGACACCTCGTAAAGGCCGCTGCGGCGGAGTCGTATTGATCCCGCATGACAAAGGCCCCTCCAAGTAGGAACGGTGCATCGGCGGACTTGGGGAACGCCTGTTCCCAGCGGTGAGCAATTTCGATCGACCGATCGACATGCCCCGACCATTCATACAACTGTTGCAGGCGAGCATAGAGCTGCTCGACACCGCAGCCCCGTTGCATGGCCGCTTCATAGTCGCTCAGCGCACCGGACGTGTCGGCCCTTGCCTCGTCCACGTAGCCTCTGTAATAGTAGGCCTCGAACCGGCCGGGCTGGAGCGCAATTGCTGCGGTTAGCGCCTGACGGGCTTCTTCGATCTCGTTCAGGGTAAAGTGCGTGTACCCGAGCTTGTAACGGCAGTCGTAACACGTGTCCGAAATGCTTACTGCTCTTTGGAATGCGTCTCTCGCCCCGCTCATGTCATTCCGGTCGAGCTGGATCAGCCCAAGGTTCTTCGCATACTTCAGATTCGTGGGATCGCGTTGGATGGCTTGTTCATAGCAAGCCGCCGCGCTGTCGGACATGTTTAAGAGTTTGTACGCGCCGCCGAGATTCGCCCATGCCAGCGCATCGGAGGGTGCGAGCGTGACTCGCCTGCCGAGATGATCCTTCGCCAAGTCGGGACGGTTGAGGTGACGCTGCAAGACGGCTGCCCAGGGCGGCAGGCGGCTGCCGTTGAAAAAGTCTCCAGAGTAGTGCATGTCCTGACGGACGAGTCCATCCACGCGAAGGGTGGCCTTCATCGGATCCCGCAGAGTCGCCACAAATGCGCCGGCATGAATAATCGCAAAAATGCCGATTAGCACCCAGAAACGCTGCAGAGTCTCCCCCTGAGGGTACCGTCGGGCAATCACAGCTCCTCCCCAGATCGACAGCGGAATGCCAAAGCCCGACAGAAGATCCCAATCCCGGAACGCGCCGATCAACGGATCCACCCAGAAAGAAAAGTACCACATGGACGCCGCAGCGACCGCGACGATACTGGCGGGCATGCTCGTAGTGACCGTCTCCGACCGGCGTCGCAGTGCGAAGATGATGCCGACGATTCCCAGCGGAGCGACGAATACCAGGAGATTCAGCATGTCGGCGAGATGCTCCGGACTGAAAGCCGTGTAGGAAGAATCGGGGGTGGACCAGAAAGACAGGAAGACTCCCGAAACGGTTAGGCGGTAGAAAACGGCGGCGATTCCCCAAACCGCGAAACCAAGCACGAACGTGCCGACCATGGACGCCAACCGTTGGCGCACATTCATTCCGGGATGGCGAGCGCGCCAGTGCGCCCAGAGGATTGCGGGGAGAAAGGCCACGGCCAATTGATGGAAGGCAACCGCCAGAAGCCACGTTCCCCACGCCCACCAAATGCGCCGGGGGCGCCGCTGGGCCTCGAGCGCCAGCGCCAGTGCCCATAGCATGGCCGCATTGGTGAGTGTGTAGCTCTCCATGTACCCGAACCAGAACGTCACGGCCGTGCTGGTGACTGCGGCTGCGACAATCACCCGTCTGCCATTGACCTCGCTGGAAAGACAGCGGGCGATGCGCACGATCGCCCACACGCTCATCAGCCCAGCGAGAACCCCCAGAATGAGATAGCTAACCTCGACTGGGCCACCCAATGGCAGGACAATCCCTCTGTAGACCGCCCAGTGCGCGATCACATCGAGCATTTGCGTACGTAACTGGTTCGAATTAGCCGGCAGGCTACTCCCAGAGACCTGCGGCATGTGTCCACCGGCGAAGAACGCGGGGAAAGAGAATCCATCACCGTACACGTCCGCCCGCGTACGAAATACGATGAACAACACCACACAGATCGCCACCACGCCTGCCGTTGCCCACTGCCGCTGGGAGACTCGATCCGCCATACGCGCAACACCGGAGGCAACTGGTCCCATAGCCGCCAACCCGAGCACAGCAAGCATTAGTATGCGAACGACGACGGGCAGAGTGGACCAGTAATCAAATCCCCACGTCCAGAGACTCGGCGCCAATGCGAACAATAGATGCGCGATTGTCAGCAGACCAAGCAGGACGGTCAGCACCGCCGGACCGGTCGTCTGACCGAAAGTGAGTCGATGGGATTTCGGATCAGACATGATCTGGGGGACTGCGTAAAAAATGTACCCCAATTGCTCATGCGGAACAAGGTGGAAACTCCTTCCGGCGGCAAAAGAAAAAGGGCCGCCCGCCGGACCGCCCTTCTCTCGCAAACCGGGGATTGAGCCATTACCCGCCACAAGTGGGCATTCCTCCTCCTTGAAATACGTAGTCGATCAGCGCCACCAAGTCGAGCACGTCGTTGATGCTGTCACAGTTAATGTCGGCGATTCCCGGTGGCGTCGCCGGGGCGCCGCCCTGAAATACCATGTCGATCAGGAATGTCACATCCAGTACATCGATCGTCGCATCGTGGTTCAAGTCGCCGGTCTGTGCGCTGACCGTCAACGTGCCAGCGGTGTAGCTCGGCGTGTAGGATGCAACGGGCGACGTGAATTGGAACGAATATGACCCCAATGGTCCGACACTGACATTGATCGAGTCGCCCACCAAATCATCCACGCGCGTGCGCAGCCACACTTTGGCAATCACACCAGAACCCGGTGCCAACGGGGGAGACCCTCCGCCGTTATTGGCTCTCAGCAGCACCGAGAGCTGGCCGGAGAACCGGTTGTCAAAGACTACCTGATCCAGTTCGAAATAAGCCGTGCGGCATCCTGTCGTGACGATCGAATCGAGAAATCCCTTGTTCATGACATTCGATGCAATCACTGGCAGAGTCATCTCGGTCACTGGCTGGCTGTTGCGTGCCCAGATTTCGACAGCGACCGCACGCCCCGACAGAGACGACGTGTCCCGTGCCAGCGCAGTGTCCGCCAGCGATGTCACGAAATTCGGCTTGATCTTCGTCCCCAGCCCGATTGCTGTTTGAATGCGCAGGGTGACACCGAAAAGGCCCGGGCCGTATGTATGTGCAGGGTTCTGCAGGGTCGACGTCGTGCCGTCGCCAAAATCCCATTCCCACGATGTCGCTGTGGTCAGCGAACTATCCGTAAATTGAACCGTCAGGGGAGCATTTCCGGTCTGCGGCGTGGCGATGAAATTCGCCGACGCAATGTTCTGGGTGCTGGCAAACGCGTTGATGCGTCCCGAGCCCAGAAGCCCGGCATACGAGGGATTGAGCGCGTCAATGTTGTCGGCGTTATTGACGATGATGTCAACGACCTCCTGACGTGTCAGCACGGGATTCAACGAACGGATCAAGCCGACCAGCCCGACCACGTGCGGCGTCGCCATCGATGTTCCGCTGTAGAAAGCATAATCGGGGAAATAGTGGATTGATACTGTACTGAGAATGTTGGAACCGGGCGCAGAGACATCCACCGCGGCGCCGTAGGTGGAAAAACTGGACTTCCGGTCCTGATTGGTGGTGGATGCTACGCAGATGACATCGGGTCGGGATTGCAAATAGCCGAAACTCGAATTGTTGTCGTTCCCCGCCGCCGCGCAGATGACCAGCCCCGCCGCCACGGCATAGTCGGTCGCCGCCTCGATCCCGCCCCCAGTCGATGAGCCAAAACTGTAATTGATCCCCACGGCGCCGTTGTCAGCCGCGTAGCGAAATGCCTCCGCGACATAGCTCATGTGTGTGCGCCCGTTCTCAAATCCCCCGTCGTTGAACGAGTATCCCATGCGCAAACACATGAGCTTACAGCCCGGTTCGCTGAGTGGCCCGAACCCGCCGGCCACTCCAGCCACACCCTTGCCGTTATTGGTCACTGCCGCGATTGTCCCCGATGTATGAGTGCCGTGGCCGTTGAAATCTTTGGGATCATTGTCCTTGATTGACCCATCTTCGCCCGGCCAGACCGAAGACCCTCCCGACACAAAATCATACCCAATCAAGTCATCGACATACCCGTTCCCATCATCATCGATCCCGTTCATGTCGTCCGGGTCAAACACAACTCCATCGCTGTCTAAGTCCTCGCCGGGATTCACCCAGATATTGCTGGCCAGATCCTCATGCGTGTAAAGCACACCGGTGTCGGTATCGGCCAGAGTGGTATTGGGATTCCCGACAGTGCGATCCCACGCTTCCGGTGCATCAATGTCCTTGTCCGTAATCTGGCTGAGTCCCCACATCTGAGAGAAGTTCGGATCGTCTGGTGTCCGCATGATATAGGCGTAGAAATCGTATTCGACCGAAGCGACTTGGGGATCGCTCTGGTAATCGGCTGCCGCGCGGTCCAGATCGACGGCCGGATCGAACTCGAGCACATGGTATCCCCGCAGATCGGGCTTGTTCGAGGGAGCAGGAACAGGCCTGGCGCCGGGGAAGAGCGGCCGATACCGCTGCAACCCGTACCGGACGCTAAGTGCGTCGACACTGGCAATGCCCGTGACCCGGTCACCAAGACCCCGCTTCGACGCGATCGGCAAGGCGCCGGTCTTGAAGTTCACGATCAGCACTCCCGGTATGCGCTCATCCTGCGCCGAATGGACACTTATGCGATCAAGGGCACGCCCTTGCGAAGGCACAGACACGAGAAGTGCAATCGCGGACCCCGCAAGAACCGTAGCCAACAGGGCTCTCATTCTGGTCATTTCCACCTCAGGAATCAGTATAGCCACACTCAGTTCTCTGTACCCGCAGCAGACAAGACGTGGAATTCGAAAAGTAAACCACTGGTCGAAGATACCATGAATTCAATGATTGTCAATGGCTAAGCGTTTGACGAACAACGCATTGTGTGGCCGATTCCGGTAGAAGTCGTCTCAAATCGTGCATTCCTTTGCAAGATCGAAGGGTACTCCGATTCGTCAGCACAGCACATAACAGTGTAGAAAACAGCGGTAAGTTGCTGTGGCGTCGTCGGCGGTACTGATCGTGGTGGTCCTTGGCTTCCCGTTTGCTTCCGTTCCCTCTAAGCACTGGGCCGACCCGTATGGTCTTGGCCCGGTCGAGGACGGAGTTATCGGTTGACATAACACGAGGTAACACGCTAATTGACTCTGGCCTGCGGGCCTTGGACTGTTAACTCGAACGTCAGGAGGTTTTAGCGCATCTGATCGATTGGTTGTTGCACCCCCGGTAAGGGAGTGCGTTAAGAAAGCCATGGGGGAATCGGTCCTGCCTCCGACGTGAGGCGAGGTAAAAGGTGCGTTCAGTAGTCGTCCCTGTTCTGGCCAGTATTGTCACGTTGATCTTCTCCTCGCCGTCGTTGATGGCAGGAGAATACGATGATGTTCAGGTTCTTTCCGCCTCTTCCTTGGAAATCGCTTTTGTTTATCGTCCGGGGCCGTTGTCTTGGTCCATGGACGAAGCGGGCGCCTATCCACAGATTCCCGCGTGCGCGGTAGGCCGACTTACGGGGTATCCTGCAATCCCCGGCCGTCTTGTCTACATCGCCGTTCCCCCCGGTTGCCAGAACGTCAGCGCCACTGCTGAACGGATCACGGCGCGCGACGAGGGGCAGCATCCGCTCACTCCAGATGATCTTGCTGCTGCTGTATTGTTTCCCTATCCGGAACAACTTGTGCTGGTTGATCCCCTCTTTACTCTCCGGGGGCTCAAGATTGCACGGCTGACGCTGCACCCGTTCACGTACGAGTCGGCCGACGGACGATACTCTGTCATGGGTGAGATGACGATTCGCGTTCATTTTGAAGTCACGGGGAGTCTCGGCGCCCCCCCGCCGGGTCAACTGACAGATGCGTTCTCCGGCATATTCCATGAGATCATCCTGAACGCCGATCAGGTCTCGGATTGGCGGGTGACGGGTGAAGAAAGTCTCGCCAAACCCGCCGCCGCCCCTGATCCCTTCGCGGGGGCCGATCACTGGCTCGCCATTAGTGTCCACACGGGCGGCGTTGTTCGTATCATCCCGGAGGACTTGTCACGGGTTGGCATCGACTTGGCTGCCGTGACGCCGTCATCGTTCCGTCTTTTTTCCGGTCCCGGCCGCCAGCTCTCCACACGGATGTCGGATCCCCCGCCGGCGCTCACCGAGATTCCGATTTTGATCCGCGGCGGTGACGACGGCCGTTTTGATGGCGCCGATGAAATCGAGTTCTACGCGCAGGGACTCAATCGTTGGGAAATGACACCTGATGGCCGGCTCACCGATGTGGTCCATCGCTACGACCGCGACAACGTCTATTGGCTCTCGCTGGATGGCAGCTTCTCCAGGCCGCCGCAACGTCTGGTGGCAGTGGCCGCCACGGAACCGTCTGCTGCCGCCCCCGTGTACGTGTCGGGACGCTCCCGCGCCCGCCATGAGAGGGATAAGATTCTTCGCGTCGATGGTCTTGGGTACGTGGGCTCATACTATACTTGGTATTGGCAGAATCTCCGGACGGCGCAGCTCTTCTCATACGCCGTAGATCAGGCGGAGCCGGGTGCGCCCGCCCGCTGGGAAATCAGCGCCCACGCCGGCCGCGTACGCTTGCTGGAGGACGGCGCCGTCGTTCCAACTGTGAATGTCCCGTTCGGTAATGGCGAAGACGGTGCGGTCATCACCGCCTTCGATCTCGCCTCCTTCAACCCGGGCGCCCGGTTCGACCTCGTCTTCGACTCCAGTGGTTCCGAGAATTACTATCTTGATTATTACAGTCTTGATTACCAGCGTCGTCTGACGCTTGCGTCCAGCGCCATCCAGTTCGCATCGCCGGATACGAATGCGGTTCTCACTCTGGCGGTTGCTGATGTGACCACGGGTTCGGTCTGGGATGTCACAGACTCCGCCAATCCGTTCATTGTGGACAGCCTGACCCGGTCGGGGAATGTCGTGCGCTTCGGCGTCGATCAGGAGGGCGGCGCGCGCCATGTGTACTACGCCTTCGAACCATCCCAGCGTCAGCGTCCGTCCCAAGTCCGGCTCATGATCCGTCCCGATCTCTATGCCCCCGTGGCGCCGGCCGATTACCTCGTCATCGGCCCGCGGGTGTTCCAGCAGGCGTCGTCGTCGTTTATGACCTATCGGGCGAACCATGATGGCTTGTCCGTCCGATACGTGCCCGTCGAGGACATCTACGACGACTTTTCCCTTGGTGTGGCCGATCCAGTCGCGATTCGCCGCTTCTTGCGATATGCGTATCAGAACTGGCCCCGGTCGGCGCACGGCTCTCCGGCATATGCGCTGCTCCTGGGCGATGGCACCTATGACTTTCTCGATAATTCCGGAGCCCACGCGGTCAATTATGTTCCTCCCTATATCGCGTCCGATGACAACTCCGCTGCGGATGAGAACTATGTCTACTTCGGCGACAAACAGGTGCTCAATTCGGAAGGCGATCGCCCCGCCAATCCGTTCTCGGATATGATCATCGCGCGCTGGCCGGTGAAGAATGCCGCGCAGATTCAGGCGATCACGTCCAAAATCACCCGCTATGAATCGCCGGAAAATCTCGGCCCGTGGCGTTCACGCGTCATGCTCGTCGCCGACGATGAGTTCGGCGACCGGGAGAGAAATTCAGTAGATGAGGACTTCCACGTCCGCAGCGCGGAGGAAATCGCCCACGGGTTCATCCCCTCGCGCTTCGACCTGCAGAAGATCTATCTGACCGAATATCCGTTCAATAATCCCGGCTGTGAACTGCCCGCCGCGCGCGGCTGTCGCAAGCCCGCGGCCAAGGAGGCGATTGTCGCGGGTCTGAACGATGGCGTGCTGGTATTCGACTATATTGGGCACGGCAACCCGGATTTGCTCGCCCACGAGCGTGTCTTCGAACGCGCGGTTGACCTGCCGCGCCTGACCAATGCCGGCATGCCCACGGCGGCCCTCACCTTCTCCTGCTCGATCGGCTTCTTCGACGATCCATCGTCCGAGGGCATGTCCGAGGAATGGCTGCGCATGCCGGACGCCGGCGCAGTGGCCGTCGTCTCCGCGACTCGTCTGGTAACAGCGGGCGCGAATGCCGCTCTCAACGAAAAAGTCTTCGATCTGCTCTTTAATCGTCAAATGACAGGGATTGGCGCGGCGTTGTACACAGGCAAGGTCCTCCGCCAGTATTTTGCCAATTGCACGAATTGCGGTCAGCCTCCCTGCCCCTGTCCCAACGACCGCCGGTATGTGCTCTTTGGCGATCCGGCGATGAAACTCGGCAATCCCACGCTGAAAGTGGACTTTGATTCCCTCCAGCCGGAAACGCTGTCGGCGCTTTCACTGACCCAGGTGCACGGCCGCATCACCGATTCGACCGGGGCGCTGGATGGTGGATTTAATGGCGCTCTTACCGTCACGGTCCGCGACGCACCGCGCCAGAGAATCTATCGCATCAACGACGCACTCTCGGTCAACTATGATCTGGCGGGAGGCACTCTCTATCGTGGAGAAGTTGCCATCACGGGTGGCCGGTTCCAGTTCGGCTTCGTCGTGCCCAAGGATATTGCTTATGGCCAGCGTGGCGCCACCATTCTGGGTCATGCCAGTTCACTGAACCAGATGGCCGGCGGTGCGCGCGATTCCCTGTTCATTGCCGGTTCCAGCGGTGTCGTAACGGACACGGCGGGGCCGCAAATCGAAGTACAGACGGCGGACGGACGGGCCCTTCTCGATGGGATGGCCCTGCGGGAAGGGACAGAACTGGTGGCCATGATGCACGACACGTCGGGGATCAATCTGACCGGCGCCCCGGGGCACAGCCTTGAAGTCTTTGCCGATGAGCAAGCCCGTCCGCTGGCAGACCTCACCGGCCTGTTTACCTATGATCCGGGAGGCTTCCGCCGCGGCCACGCGCAGTTCGCGCTGACCGGTCTCGCGAAGGGACTCCACAGACTGCGGGTCAAGGCCTGGGACAACGCAAACAACTCGTCTGTCAAGACGATTGATCTTGAAATCAGTGACCAGCCCGAATTTCGTGTCAGTGAGTTCCTGAATTATCCGAACCCGTTCTCCGTTCAGACCAAATTCTACTTCCGGCCAGCTGTTGACCGGGCCACGATTCGCCTGTTTACACTAAGTGGCCGACTGATTCGGTCTCTTGACGGGGTTCGTGACGGAGAGACCCTCTGGGATGGAACCGACCAGGAAGGCGATCCGGTTGGTAACGGGGTTTACCTCGCCCAGATCGAAATTACGGACCGTGTGGCCGAAGGGTCCCGGCAGGTCGATAAAACAGCACACAGGGAAATCAAAGTCGTTGTCTCCCGATAATTCAGAGTGGAGCCGCGTGAGTCACGGTTTGAAACAGGATTTGAAGCAGAAGCTGATACAGGTCGGAAAAGCGCCTTCGAATTCACCGGTTGTTCCCGGTGCGACGAAGCTCCCGTTTACGGGGCCGAAGGATTCAGATTCGAATTGAAGAGGGAAAGGACACAAGCAATGCGACGGATGAAACTTCTGATGATTCTGGTGATCTTTGGGGGCATACTGGTCGGCCCAAGCGAGAGCGAAGCGGCGGTCAATGCCGGTGTGCTCTTCTTGCGCATCGCTGCGGGTGCGCGCGCCGCCGGCATGGGGGAAACCTTCGTCGGCCAAGCCAACGATGCCACCGCGACGCACTGGAACCCGGCCGGGCTGGGCGACTACCCGTTGAATAGTCAATGGGATGAATTCCTCCTCCCGTCGTATGGCTCCGTCCGCGATGCCGCCATGATCAAGAACGGCCTGCCCTACGAGGGACCTGCCGCCTACGATCTTTGGATCCTCACCGATCAAGGACTGCTTGTTTTCGGAGCGACTGACGCGGGCAAGGAAACTCCGTCCACCGATTCTTCAGCAGCCGGAAACGCGCTCATTGCTAAATCACGATTCTCTAATTTCATCAAGATCACGACGGCGGGTGCGACCAGCGTATCGGGAGCCATCCGCCGTTACGCTCCGTTTCTGTCGGAGGCGCAGGCCGACGACATCGCCGCCCGGTCGGCGGCGCAGCTCCTTGGCATGTCCAGCGCCGGGATCGAATCGCTGCTGACACGTCTGACTGAGGCGATCCCGTCTGACTACAAGGACCGGACCGCCCTCGAGACTGTCCTTCGTGACTTCCGCACCGGCTATCGCGAAGCACGACTCGACAAGGAAAGGATCGGCGAGTTGCGTCAGGCGTTGGCGGCCCTGCCGCCATCTGGCCCGGCCGATCTCGAGGCGCTGGACCGTGTCCGCTTCTCGATGCAACGAAGCCTGACCAACCAGATTCCCCCATCTGTCGATGTTGCTTTCAGCGGCTTGTTTACTCCGCCCATTCGCGCTATTGGCGGCGATGGGTCGCGTCTCTATGTCGCATTCGGCGACCAGTTCGTGATGTTCGACGGGACAGCCTGGGATGCCATCGCGCCTCCTTCTGAACGCGGATGGTCGGATGAAGCTGTCAACTGCATCGAAATTACCAGTGGGCCGCGCCTCTGGCTGGGGACGGATCACGGGGTGCTGTCGCGTCTTTCCGGGGATTGGAAACGCTATGGGCTGAATGAGGGCCTTCCGGGTGAGAAGGTGACCAAGCTCGCCTTGAGCGGCAGCCGGTCCGGCTGGGTCCTGACGGACGCGGGTCTCGCGGCATTGAGCGACTCGACGTTCTCTGGCAGCGTCGCGCTGACGGCCAACGTCGGTGATTCGTTGTCGAGCATGTTGCGCCGCTTTTTCGACACCGATGACGATGTCTTTCTGGCACGTGCCGAGAAGCGGGTCATCTCCGTCAATGGCTTGAGCGAGGGCTACGTGCCCGAACCGGCAACCACTGTCAGGGTACCGTATCAACTGGGCATCCGTGGCGAGGTCACCGCGTTGGCGCTCGACAATTACCAGCGTCTCTGGGTGGGAACGACGCTCGGCGCCCTTCGCTTTTCTCAGGGCCGCTGGTCGGCGCCGGGGTATGTCAAAGTCGTTTCTGACGAAGCGACCACGGCGAAGACGCTGGCGGAAAAGCAGCTCGGTTCACGCGCGACACCTGAGCGCATCGATCATTTTGCGCGCATTATTGCCGGCTACAATGGACTCGGAGAAGATGGCAGCATTGAAGCGGGCCGCACCGTCTACGTGTACCGCAATCCCGCGGCCGCCCAAGTCAACGCCATGGTGGCGATTGGCGACCTGTTTTTCGTCGCCACGGACGCCGGGCAGTTGCAGGTGAAATCCGGCGACTGGAGCCGTTACTACCACCGCAATCTCGAACGCGATCAGGTGAGGGCCATCGCTGCCCAGGGACGCGACGTCTGGTTTGTCACAAACGACCGGGTCGTCGTCTATATGCAGCCGCACAAGGAAGTGACCTTGATGCACGCCAACTGGCTGCCCGAACTGGCGCCGGACATCTACTATGAATATCTCTCGTACGTGAGCCACGTCGAAGGGTGGGGGACACTGGGTGCGGCGGCGACGTTCCTTTCCTACGGCGAAATCCTGCGGACCGATGAACGTGGCCAGCCCGGCAATTCATTTCACTCGTTCGATGGTGCTTTCTCTCTGTCCTATGGCACCCGTCTCAGCCCCAATCTGGCCGGTGGTCTGTCCGCGAAGGTCATCTATTCCCGCTTGGCAGATCAGGGCGCCGGACGGGAGGTTGGCAGCGGCAGCGCCACCGCATTCGCCATGGATGCTGGCTTGCTCTATCACACGCCGTGGCGCAAGCTGACTCTGGGGATGGCGCTGACGAATGTCGGTCCCAACATTTCGTACATCGACGCGCAGCAATCCGATCCTCTGCCGCGCAATCTGGCCTTAGGGTTCGCCTGGCGGGTTGTGCAATCCCCCTACAACCGCATCACGCTGGTGGGCGAACTCAACAAGGAACTGGTGAACCTCGGCGGAGGAGGGGGATCCGAGCTGAAGCAAATTATTTACAATGTCGGCGCGGAATACTGGTACGGTTCTTTTATCGCGCTCCGGGGCGGCTACATTTACGATCAGGACGGCAGCATCAGGACGCCGACACTGGGCGCCGGGCTGTCATATCAGCGGTTTGAGATCGATTTCGCTTATATTCCCTCGACACATGACACGCCGCTGTCAAACACACTGCGCGTCAGCATGACGGGGCGGTTCTGATCTTGGACGGGAATAGCGCAAGTGAGATGAGCAGAATCGCTTGGAAGGTTGGTGTCACGGTTCTCCTCTTGGGGAGTTCTGCCGCTTGGGCGGCAGCCGGTCCATCGGCTTCGGTCCTGCCCTTGCATCATGATGCATTGGTCGTGGAATCACCGCAGGCATCGGAACGTCTCCGGTGCTTTTGCCCGACGCCGTCCACCCGGAATCTGCTCCAATTGGAGCGGCCCGATGTCTTCAAACCGGGCATCCGCACTGCCAGCGCCAAGACCGCTGGCCCCCTCAAGATTTTGGGTATTCGCGTGGAATTCCCGCTTGAAGGAGCCGATGATTTGCTGACCACAGGCCAGGGCCGGTTCGATATGCGCGACACGGCAGCCTACTTCGAGGCCACCGGCCATCACTTCGATAGCGCACCCCATGGCCGCCTTTACTTCGAGGCGCATCTGCGCGCGCTGCACCTCTACTGGGCAACAGTCTCCAACGATCAAGTGACTCTCGAAGGAACGGTCTTTCCGCGCGCGGCCGACAGTGTCTACCAGCTGCCGCCGGACAGGCCCATGTCCTTCTATGGCCGTGAACGGACCGGCGACAGCGGCGTGACTTTTGGTCTGCGGCAATTCGTCATTGACGCCGCCACGTCGGCATCGGCGAGCGACCCGGCGCTCCGCTTCAGCGACTACGACGCGGTGATCATCTTTCATGCGGGTTCGGATCGTCAGTCGGACATCCTCCAGGACTCTCCCCGCGACTTGTTCACGGGCTTTCTCCGGTTGGACAGCACGCTCTATCTTCGTTCTGGGACTGACTCCCTCGTCGAGGCGATCATCATGCCCGAGACCGAAATCCAGGATGGCCGCATCACCGTCCTCAACGGTGTCATGGCGCATGAATTCGGTCATCAATTGGGCTTGGTCGATTTGTACAACACGCGCAACTTCATGACCCAGATTGGCAACTTCAGTCTGATGGACAACAACGCGTCGGATGTCGGCGTCCGTGCCGCGGTCAGCGGACGGGAGCGGATCATCTTCGGTGCGCTGCCGGTCTTTCCCGATGCCTGGTCACGGGCGTATTTGGGTTTTGTCAGCGTGACCACGGTCACCGATTCGTCCCGAGTGCCGGTTCCGACGGCCGAACGATTCTCTCTTGTGCCACAATCGTTCTCACAAGTGCTCCGTGTCCCGATTTCCTCCACCGAGTACTACCTGGTGGAGAATCGCCGCACCGATATCGATGACTTGGGTGATCCGGGGCTGCGTCTCGATTCAGTCACCAATGTCGTTCTGGAGCCCGTCGATACCAGGGTCGTGCTCCCCAGCCGTGAGTACGATTTTCTCCTGCCGGGCAACGGGCTTCTCATCTGGCACGTCGATGAAGGGGTGGCGTCTCTGGACTATGCGACGTCCGACGACGTCCGCAACAACTTTCTGGCCAACACGCTTCAGTGGGACCCGCATCGCCGTTTTGTTCGCCTGATCGAAGCCGATGGCATCGTCAATTTCGGTGGATACTATTCGTCCGGGACAGGGACATCACGTGACTATTTCTTCGACCCGAACAAACGGGAACTCTCGGCCAGTACCAATCCGCCCGCTGTGAGCAACACCGGCGGGGCCACGGGGATTCGCCTTTTTAATATCTCGGGCCCTTCGAACGATATGAAATTTGATGTCACTGTCACCGGACGCCTCCCCGGCTTCCCGGTTTACACGGGTCCTGAACGCAGCGACGCGGCTGCGCCCGTCGTTACGGACATCACTCTCCGATACGGTGAATGGATGTATCCCGGCGATGGCCATCCGGAGATTTTCACTGCATATCATCAATATATTCTGGGATGGAATTGGAACGGCACACCGATCGGGATGACCGAAGTGCCGGACACCGTGGTGACGTTCGACACCAGCCGTGTCGTTGATACGCTCGCGATCGTCGCTGAGGGCGCGCCCGATGACTCCGGCTGGATTGCGCCTCCGATGGTTGGTGATTTCGATGGCGAAGGCGGAGCCGAATTGGTCACGGTTTCACGAACCGGACGGGTCTACCAATGGGTCATGGCCGATCGTGATTCCAATGGCCTGTTCGATCTCAAACGGGTTGCGCAGACGACGGGCAGACCCGTCGGCCCCCCGGTCATTCTCGAACAGAACGCCCCATTCAAAAAACTCCTCGTTCCCGTTGAGGGCTCGCACTACGATCTGATCAGTCTGACGACGGATACGTCGAGCACCCACTCTCTGCCCGGCGCGCTTCGCGGTGTCGCCGGTCGCAACGATTACGAAGCAATCGGTGTGTTTCGGACCGTCGACAGCGTCTGGCTCGTTGGTTCCATCTTTGATGCACTGAAGCATGTCGCCATAGAGGCCGAGTCCCTCTTGACGCCGGCGTTGGGCGATCTCAACCATGATGGCAAAATCGAGGCCGTCGTCCTCGATGTCGGCGGGCGCCTCTGGGCCCTGGATACCGCAGCCTTCGCTCCGCTGGATGGCTTCCCGGTCCGACTTGACTATGCCCCGGTTACGTCGCCGGTTCTCGCCGATCTCAATCGTGATGGCTACCTCGATATCATCACGGCTGGCGGGGGAGCCATATACGCGTATGCGCACAACGGCGCTCTCCTGCCGAACTTCCCGGTCACGATTGGACAGAGCAATATGCCCGACACTGCCGTGGCGACTCCCGTCGTGGGCGATTTTGGTGAAACTTCGCTCTTGAGCCTGATCGCGGGGGGAAGCAATCGTGCCGTGTATGGATTTGCCGGCAACGGCCGGGAAGAGGGCGGCTTTCCGTTGGCCGTGGGGGGAGAGGTAGATGCTCCCCCGGCGCATGCCATCAATGCTGCGGCCAATCAGGCGGCCGTGTTCACGCGGGCTGCCGATGGGTATCTCTATGCCTACGAAGTCCCCATGGCCGCTTCTCCCTCGCAGGCAGTCTGGCCCATGGCATCCCATGATCCCCTGCGCACGGCAACAGTTCCACCAGAAGACTTGGACCCGAAGCAGACCTATGCCCAGTTCTTCGCGCCCGAAAAGGCCTTTGTCTATCCGAATCCGGCACAGGACAGGGCCATCGTCCGCTACTGGCTCGGCGATGACGCTGATGTCCATATCAAGATCTTTGATCTGGCGGGAAATCTCGTGCGCGAGACCGATGGGCCGGGCACCGGCGGCGCGTACAACGAATGGACATGGGAATGCGCCACGGTGGCGTCCGGCGTGTACTTTGCCCATCTTGAAGTTGTCTCCAAGTCCAGTGGGCGCCACGAGACTGCGCTATGCAAATTGTCGGTTGTCCAATAGGAGCGTGTTGATCCTGTTCGAAACGGAATTGATCAACTTCGCGAAAACACGGGAGGTATGCAAATGATTCACTCACCACACACAGGGAAAACGGGATGGACCGTTCTGGCGTTCCTCATCGGCGCCGTGTCTCTCGCGCAGATATCGCCGGCCGCCGCGGCGCGGCGTGACGCCGGCCCGGCAAACCCGCTGGCGGGCATTACCGTTGATGATCTGTCGTCCCAACGCATGCTTGTCACGACCATGGTCATGACCGGTGACAGGTCGCTCTATACAGACAATGACGAGTCATCCGATGCCGGACTCTATGCCTATGAATCCAAATCCCCCAAGCGGGCTTTTCTCCAGTCGGTGCTGATCCCCGGCTGGGGGCAGTGGTACAACGGTTCACGCATCACTCCATTTGTCTTCCTCGGTCTCGAAGCGGCCGGATGGCTCGGCGTCAGCCATTTCCACAGCAATGGCAACCAGAAGCAGGGCAAGTACCAGCGATTCGCCGACGATGACTCATTGGGATGGGACTACAGCCTTTACAACCATGCGTTGCAAGTTGTGTACGGCGTCGACAGTGACACGTCGAAGTACCTGAACCCTGAGTGGGTGAAGTGTCAGACCGACCCGAACTGTCAGGATGTACCCCCGCAGTATATTCCGTGGTCGCACCACGTGTTCGACGATGGCAATGGGAATCCGATCAAGAACCAGACATACTATGAGAACATCGGGAAGTACGACCAGTTCGCATTCGGCTGGCGGGATTACAACGACACCGACAGCAACGGGATCGGGACGCCGCCCACGAAGCCACAGGATACGGTCGGTGTCAGTTACATCACTCAGAATCGCAGGAACTATCTGAACCAGCGGGCCAGCGCCAACCGTGAGTTCAGCCGGGCCTCGACAATCCTGATCCTCACCATCAGCAACCACCTGATTTCGGCCTTCGAAGCCGCGATTGGTGCCAATCGGCATAATAGGTCGCTTGATCAATTCGGCGCGGTTGATGCGCACATGAGTCTGGTCCGTTCGCAGACGACCGGCAACCTGATGCCCAACATGACCCTGAACTACCGGTTCTGATGCGAACTCCGAGGCGATGCTCCATTGATAGTCCGGGAACGACCGTTGCGCGCGCGCTGTGCGTCGTGATCGTCCTGATCGGCGCTCAGTCCCTTGTCGCGGCCCAGACTTCTGTCGCGCACTCGGCATCCAGTGTGCGGACATTATCGGATATTCCGAATGGAGGTTGTGACTCCGCGCACGTAGGGACGGATTTCAAACCCGCCCTGCTGTTATCGGAGCCAAAGGGCGGAAAGGGAATCAACCACTATCCCCGCCAGACACATAAGTCGGACCGGAGGGGCATTTTCACCACGAG
>JAVHPP010000034.1:0-3998 GCA_036170655.1 Candidatus Zixiibacteriota bacterium
GCCAACATCGGAGGAACCATTTCCCCGACCCTCACGCCCTGGCTGGCGGAGCAGTTCGGCTGGAACGTCTCGCTGGGATTCGCGGCCGCCGTCGCGGCGACAGGAGGGCTGCTGTGGCTGCTGATCAGACCGGGCGACGGATTGAAGAACACATGATGGCGGATTCTGTCGCCTGTGGCTTTGGGGTCCTGTCAGCGAGCTACCCTGACGTGCTCAGGCGGCTTCCCTGTCGCAGCCCCGCAGACTCAGGTGTGCCGCCTTCCGCTCCTCCAGGGTCCCACTCGCTGCCACCCCTTCGCCTCCGGCGACCTCGGCGCCACCCGCCTTGAACTGATGTTTGCACGCATTATATTTAAGCTCCTGATCGCGGCCAACCGGCTGTATTGCAGGGTGATATTTCGGGTTAGACTGCCCCCCATCCCCCCATTACCCGCATCTGGTCCGGTGCTCCTGGTTTCGGACCACTCTTCCCTGACCGATCCGCTCGTGCTGTTCGCCACGTCCGGCCGCCCCATCCGGTTTCTCACGGCCCGTGAGTTTTACGAGTTGCCCGTGGTGAACTGGATATCCAAGTTATGCGGGAACATCCCGGTGAGTCGCAGCGGCTTCGAGATCGGTCCGGTCAGAGCGATGCTGCATGCCCTCGCTCAAAGAGATGTCGTGGGTATCTTTCCCGAGGGCGGCATTGACAAGCATCGCAAGGAGGAAGGCTACGAAGGGATCGGCTTTGTGGCGCTGAAGAGCGAGGCGCCCGTCGTCCCGGTCTCGATCACCTGGGACCGTCCTCGCCCCGTGAATCTGCTGCGCGCCATGATCACGCCCGCCCGGGCGACCATACGGTACGGCACTCCGCTGGTCTTCAGTCGTGGGACCGGAGACAGCCGTGACGAGGCCCGCGCGGCGACGGACCGGATTCTCCAGGCAATCAGAGCCTTGCTTTCGCAGGCTTCTGATGACATAATGTCTAAACGTTAGCATGTCTTTATGTCGGAGGGATGCGAATATGGCAGGTGAAACAAGAACGACGGTGTATCTCAAGCCCAAGGTCTACCGAGCCCTGAAGGTCAAGGCTGCGACAACCGACCGGACAGTTTCGGAACTGGTTAATACAGCCGTGGTAGAAGCGCTCCGCGAGGATGCGCTCGATCTGGAGGCATTTGAGAAACGGGCCAAGGAGCCATCGCGGCCATTTGAGAGGGTACTTGAGGATTTGAAGCGTGACGGGCTCTTATAGCCTCGTCATCAAAAAGTCGGCTGAACGCGAGTTACGCACGGTTCCGAAACCGGACTTGCGCCGGATTACCGAACGTATGCGCGGGTTGGCTCAGGACCCACGTCCCGCCGGAAGCGAGAAGCTTTCCGGACAAGATCGCTACAGAGTTCGCCAAGGGGATTACCGCATCGTCTATGCGGTAGATGATGAGACGCGAACCGTCCAGGTCGTGAAGGTCGGCCACCGCCGCGAGGTCTACCGGAAATAACGCTCTTCTCAGTAGAACGCCATGGCGGCGTAGGTGACGGTGGAGTTGTACTGGTCCACGTCCCAGCGTCCGCGCACGGCAGCACCATGGGCTGCCGCGTAAACGTGTCCGGCTCAACGAGAGGACTCAGGTCTATGGATTGGAGGAGTCTTTGGACGTCAGGCAGGCGGTTGAGGTCGGCGCCGATGGTGATGTCGATGTCTTTGGTCAGCCGGGGCTCGCCATAGAGCAGCACCGCCTGGCCGCCGATGATCATAGCATCTGCTCTGGTTGGCGGTGGACGTGGTGTTGGATGCGGGCGAGGATGAGTCGGCGTTTATCCGCGCGGCCGAGCGGGTGGGGTTGCAGGTGCCCCGCCCAGTGTCCGGTAACGGGTCTAAGGGCACGGCAGCGCAATGATTTTGATCGTGCCTGGGGGCGCGATCTTGAGCAGTTCGAGCTGTTGTTGGAAAAACTCGAGCTGGCGCTGCTGGATGTAGGGATCCACCTGGGCGGTGGCCCATGGGGCGGCGAGGAGGAGGCCCAGGGCAAGGCCGATCAGGAGTGTGGTGCTGAGGCTCAGCATGTTCGTGGTCGTGGTCATGGGGTCGATCCTTTCTGCCCGCGCACGAGGCCCACGGGTAGGCGCTCTTTCCTCAGGCGCGCTCGTGCGGGCCAATCTCGTTGATGATTGACCGTAGGTGGTCCATGTCCCTTGCTAGCTGCTTAATGCGCTCCTGTAGTTCCTCTATCCATTAGGGAAGGCCGGCGCTCGTCAGCGCTACCGCAAGGCGCTCAAGCAACCGTTCGAACATTGATCACCCAGGCCAACCGGATGTCCGCCTCGATGCCCCCAGCCGATTCTTGAGCGGCATCGCTCCCAGCAGGCAGGCCTCGCGGTAGAGCGCTTCGACGATCCTCAGGTTCTGAATGAAGTCCGGGGACTCCGACCGGAGCCGTGATTTCTCAAACGCCTCGACTAAGGCAGGATTCTTGATCATCGGCAACGCTCCATCCGCAATGACGCTCGGCTATGTTGCTCTAGCATACTCCGTTCGGCTCTTCCTGCCAAACATGATTGAAAAGGGGGAGTGGTTCAGGGAAAAAGGTCGGCTTAGTAGCACGCCATGGCGGCGTAGGTGACGGTGGAGTTGTACTGGTCCACTGTGGGTGGCGCGCGCGGCGACGGATCGCATCCTCTCGGCAATCCGGGAGCTGCGCTTAGCAGATCTCTCGCCCCCATCGGGGGAGAGGCAAAGGTGCGGGGGGAACACCCGTTCGTGCTGAGGCTCTCGAAGCACGCGCCACCAGGAAAGTTCTTTCCCCTATGTAGGCGAGGTAAGTTTGAGTAGATTCTTGTCACTTGCTCTCGCTTCGAGAGAGAGGGGCAAGTTGACCAATGTTGTACTTGGTTCTAAAAAGGTGCCTTGCCACGAGAACGTGAAGACGGCTTCGTTACCCGCTTCCCCCTATAGTGAAACTGATCCACGAGAACGCCGGTTGGGTCCATGAGAAAGGCGGTGTCTTCTCTCCGATCCCACACGAACCCCTGAGCGGACCAGTGGACGACAAGTTCCTCCCTGGAGTCAACGCCATCCGTTCCAGCCCACCCGGCTACTATGATTGTGTAACCTGGCTCTACGCTCACGTCAGGGAAGACGTATCTTTGTCCCTCCTCGTTCAAAAGCACGTACTCTGCCAAGCGTATTGTTCCCTCGCTTAGATTCGCGATGCGCACATAGGGCGCGTATGGGGATGGCTTAGTTGGATCAACAGGGTGAACGGAGGTGATTTTAAGGGCTTTGACACGGCCCCTGGCAGACCATATTCCTACCTTGCGATGTTTCGCTTCTGCCTGAAGTCGAAGAAGCAAGTCATTATGCTTTCGACTTGGTCCAATAAAGAAAGCGTGAGCCAATCCTTCCGCAACCAACCTGGCATTGACTAACTGGTCTCCAACATAGACGTAGGCCAGTACTCGGTCATAAATGTCGACGCTTTCCTTATCGAGCTCAAGTCGAATCTCTTTCCCCTGAACGAGGGATTCATTGAAGCGTTTGGCTTTTAAATAGAAAGGCTCTTGGAATTCAGGAGAATTGACCCCCAGGTATCGAACCTTTCTGCCATCTTCGAGAAGAATGGTATCCCCATCGTACACCTTCTTCACTTGGACAAGTTCGTCCGCGGCAACTAGGGTAGTGAAAGGCAGAGCCGCTATGACAAGCAACAAGAGCAACGCTAAGCGGTACTGGTTCATATGTCACGCTTGCGACCGGCTTATTCGTTGGTGAAAGCAGGGCACAGACCACTTGAAGAGCCAGTGCATGCGTTCTTTGTGTTCAGTAGAACGCCATGGCGGCGTAGGTGACGGTGGAATTGTACTGGTCCACGGTGGCGCGGTCGTAGCGGAGCACGGTGCCCTTGGGCGCGGCGCCAGCCGGATTGTCCAGGAGCTTCAGCATCGTGTAGAGCGGCGGGAGGATGCCGATGCGCCGCTCGTCGTCCTCCTTCTGGATGAACTGCAGCAACTCGTCGGGC
>JAVHPP010000035.1:0-17682 GCA_036170655.1 Candidatus Zixiibacteriota bacterium
GCCATATCGCGTAGTGTGAGTTAATTCAGGGGGTTGAATGAGTGTTGAGCAGCCAGCGCCGGTAGCAGACGGTCAGGCCACACGTTTCCGGAAGTGTCTGAACGCCCTGACCGACAATGCTCCCCGGCAGCAGGCTGGAGTTGTCTCATTCGCCGGATCCCGTCTCTCTCATAGAATCACGATCCGGCTGCTCATAGTTTTCATTCTCCTGGCGCTGGCGCCTTCCACGTTGTTCGTCTGGCATTCGCTCGAAAAAGCCGACAACTCACAAGCTACGGTGTTCGCCACAAACTCCGGTAGCGAGCACTACATCATTCCCATTCTGCTCGCAGCCGTCATCGTTTTCGTGGCCTTTCGCATGGGCATTCGCCTCCTGCGTCCCATTCGTCGCCTGATCAAGGCAGAAGAGCAGTTCATCGAGGGGGGGCAAGAGGCCGCGCAGATCGCCGAGGATCAGATTTCCAATGACGAAGTCGGCGATCTGATGCGCCGCCGTAACGCGGCGATCCGCCAGATCATGGCCGCAGAGGAACGCCAGCGACGCCTCGTTGACGACGTCGATGCCATCGTCTGGGAAGCGGAAGCCGGCAGCTGGCATTACACCTACGTCAGCCACCGGGCGGAGAACATGCTCGGCTATCCCGTCAGCCAGTGGCTCACCGAACCGGACTTCTGGGTTCGGCATATCCACCCCGCGGATCGCAGTCAGGTTGTGCGTACGCGTCTGATCGAGGTCATCGCGGGGAGAGATCACCAGATCGAGTATCGCCTGATCGCCGCTGGCGACCGGATCGTCTGGGTGCGCGACTTCGTCCGTCTGGTTGAAAACTCCCAAGGCCCTGATGGCCAGTTGCGCGGTGTCATGATTGATATCACGGCGTCCAAGCGCGCCGCAGAGGAATTGCACGAATCGCACCGGTTCTTGCAATCCAGTCTGGATGCTTTGTCCGCGCACATCGCCATCCTCGATGAGAAGGGCACAATCACCGCCGTCAACGCGGCGTGGCGACGCTTTGCCAAGGCCAACCAGTGCGGTGGGACGGATGGCGGCGTGGGAACCAGCCACCTCGAAGTCTGCAAGATCTGCTCTCAGATCGAAGCGCCGGAGGCGGCACAAATGGCCCAGGGAATCCGCGAAGTCATGATGCGTCAGCGTAGCGAGTTCCAGATGGAATACCCATGCCACAGTTCCGGTGAAAACCGGTGGTTCCACCTGCGGGTTACGCGCTTTGAGGGCCGGGGACCAGTGCGTGTTGTCGTGGCCCACGAGGACATCACCGAGCGCAAACGTGCCGAGGCGGAAAACCAGCGCGCCTCGTCGCTGCTGCGCGCGACGCTCGAATCGACCGCCGATGGCATCCTCGTCGTCGGCAGTGATGGACACATTGCTATCTTCAACAAGCGCTTCGCAGACATGTGGCGCATTCCCACCGAGGTACTCGCCTCCGGTGACGATGCCAGGGCGCTGGCATTCGTCCTCGACCAATTGGTCGTCCCGCAGCAGTTCCTCGCCAAGGTCCAGGAATTGTACAGCCATCCCGACGCGGAGAGCTGGGACGTTCTCGATTTCAAAGATGGCCGGGTCTTCGAACGGTATTCTCTGCCCCAACGGCTGGACGGGAAAAGCGTGGGCCGTGTCTGGAGCTTCCGGAATGTAACGCAGCAAGCGACACTGTCCCCAAAGACCAACGCAAGGATCGCCCATGCTCGCGAAGAAGCGCATCCTGTTTGTTGACGACGAGCCCCACGTTCTCGATGGGCTCCACCGAATGCTGCATCGCATGCAGCAGGAATGGGAAATGGAGTTTGTCACCAGCGGCCAAGAGGCGCTGGACACCATGGCGGCTCATCCGGTCGACGTCATCATCACCGACATGCGCATGCCGAATATGAATGGCGCGCAGCTGCTCGAAGTGGTGCGCAGCCGGTACCCGGACATTGTGCGGCTGGTCCTCTCAGGATACTCGAACCGGGAGCTGATCCTACGGTCCGTCGGCCCGGCGCATCAGTTCCTCGCGAAACCCTGCGATGCCAATGCGCTGATTGCCACAGTCACGCGCAGTTGCACCCTGCGTTCCCATCTGAACACGCCGGCGCTGGCCGGCGTGGTCGCGCGGATCGAATCGCTCCCCGCGTTGCCGGCAACCTACGCCGAACTCGTGCACACGCTGGCCAATGACAACGCTTCGTCGGCGGATGTCGGGGACATCATCTCCCGTGACTTGGGATTGACCTCCAAGATTCTGCAGTTGGTCAATTCAGCGTTCTTCGGACTGCACGAGCCAATTGATGACACGTCCCGCGCTGTTCTTTACCTGGGACTCGACACCGTCAAGAGTCTGGCGCTCAACGAGGGGGTCTTCTCTCAGATTGATGCGACAATTGTCAGGGAGTTCTCGATCGAAAAACTGCAGGAACACTGTCTGCGGGTGGGTCTGCTGTCGCGCCGGATCGCGCGCGAAGCATCCCTTCCCTCCCCGGCGCAGAACGATGCGTTCACAGGGGGCATCCTCCATGGCGTGGGACGGTTGATCATGGCCGCCAACTTCCCGCAGGAACACCGGCAATCCCTGGCCATCGCGCGCGACCGTGGGATCCGCCTGCCCGAGGCCGAGCGGGAAATCCTGGGCGCCACGCACACCCAGCTCGGAGGGTATCTCCTGGGACTCTGGGGGCTGTCCGATCCGATTGTCGAAGCCGTCACCTTTCACAATGAACCGGGGGCATCGCCGAATCGGACCGCCGGACCGTTGATGGTCGTGCACGTAGCCAACCATCTGGATCAGAAATCCACCGCATCCGCTCTCTCCGAGGGGCCGTGCCCTCTCGACCTGCAGTACCTGGCGGAGGTCGGCATGACAGAACAGTTATCACACTGGCGGACGCTCGCGCCGACGCTGGTGCCCGTGTCTGAAGAATCATCGATAGGAGCGTTCAATGGCCGTTGAAAAAATCCTGTTTGTCGACGACGAACCCAATATCCTCGAGGGGATCAAGCGGCAGTTCCGGCGTGAATTCGTCATCGCCACCGCGTCACGGGGAGAAGAGGCATTGCAACGCCTGAAAAGCGAAGGCCCATTCGCCGTAGTCGTGTCCGACCTGCGCATGCCCGAAATGGACGGCATCCAGTTCCTTTCTAAGGCGCGCGAAATCAGCCCCGACAGCGTGCGCATGATGCTGACCGGCAATGCCGACATCTCCGCCGCCATGCAGGCGGTCAACGAGGGCAACATCTTTCGTTTCATGGCGAAACCCTGTCCGTCTGACATTCTGTCGCGCAGTCTCCGCACCGGGCTGGAGCAGTACCGTCTGCAGATGGCCGAACGCGACCTCCTGGAGAAAACCCTACATGGCAGCGTGAAAGTCCTCACCGACATTCTGGGCATGGTGAATCCGGCGGCCTTCGGCCGCGCCGCACGGGTGAAACGCTATGTGCGCGGCGTGGCCAAACTGGTTGGGGAGAGTCTCGGCCTCGATGCCGGCGCCATGTGGCAATACGACCTGGCCGCAATGTTGTCCCAGATCGGTTGTGTCGCCCTTCCCCCGAATTTGCTGAAGAAAGTTTTCGAAGGCGGGTCGTTGTCTGACGCAGAGCAGCGACTCTACGATACGCATCCCAAAATTGGCAAGGAACTGATCGCCAATATCCCCCGGCTCGAGGACGTGGCCGAGATCATTGTACATCAGAATCTTCACTACGATGGGTCGGAAGGACCTCCCGGTGCGCGCCGAGGGTCCGACATCCCGCTGGGATCGCGTATTCTGAAAGTGGTTTTGGATTACGACGCGCTGGTGTCCAGCGGGTCATCGACCGCCGCAGCCCTGGCGACACTGACAGAGCATACCGACTGGTATGATGCCGCCGTGCTCCGGGCAATGGAAACGCTCGTCGGCCTCGAGTCCCAGTACGAAGTGAAGAAGGTATCAGCCAAGGATCTGAATTCGAATATGATCCTGGCGGAAAATGTGCTCTCGACCGACGGCCAGATCTTGATCGCCAAGGGTTTCGAGCTCAGCCCGTCCATCTTGAGACGGCTGGAGCATTTCGCGCAGAACATGCCGCTGCGGGAACCAATCTGTGTCCTCGTCCCGGCGCAGAAACCGGAACCGGCGCCCCGCGCCGAGAAGGGAATGCTTGTCGCCGGCTAAGAGACGCGCAACCGCGCCTGAGAATGGACGCTGTCCGCCGCGCGAATGACGGCACGATCAAAGAGCCGCCAGCACCTCCTCGAAGTGCCCATGAACCTGCACCTGGGGGAATATCTTCGCAATCCGTCCATCCTCGTCGATCACAAATGTCGTGCGCTCGGTGGTCATGTGCGTCCGGCCCTCGTACGTCTTCTCTTTCCAGACACCGTACGCCTGGACCACCTGCTTGTTTTCATCGCTGAGCAACGGAAAGTTGAGGCCAAATTTCTCGCGAAACATCTGGTGGGATTCAATCGGATCGACACTGATACCGAGCACAACCGCCCCACGTTCTTCAATCTCCATCAATCCATCACGGAACGCGCACGCTTCCAGTGTGCACCCGGGGGTGTCGTCTTTTGGGTAGAAGTATAGGACCACTTGCTGGCCACGATAATCGGACAGCGCCAGAAAACCGCCGTCATCGGCCGGAAGTTCGAAGTCCGGCGCCATCTGGCCCACCCGCAATAGAGTTTCTGCAACCGGAGGCGCGGTCACCGGAGACGGTGGCGCGGGAGAAACGATGCGGGGAAACAAGTCAACTCCACTCCCCACTGTGTCCGGCGTACGGGACGCTTTGATGAGCCGCGACTTGGTGGGCTTGACAACCGTCATGCCAGAAGCCGGAGCGACAACCATAGGCGATTTCGGTTTGGTGACTTTCGGTTTGCCCACCTTGACCTTTACCTTGGCCTTGACCTTGATTTTGGCGGGTTTTCTCTTCGCGGGCGCTGCCTTCCTGGGAGTGGCTTTCTTCTTCGCCGCGACCTTCTTCTTCGCGACCACTTTTCGGGAGGACACTCTCGCCTTCGTCAACGTTTTCTTCTTCGATGTCGCTTTCTTCTTGGCCGCCTTCTTGGTTCCTACGGCCTTTTTCGCCTTGGCAGGCTTCCGGGTACTCTTTGCGGCTTTGGCCATTGCATTTCCTCAGACAAAGTGAAGTGACTGACTCTCTCCCGACAATCGCTCAAACACACCGAATCCATACCCGACAGCAATCCCGCTGTCAAGACGATTCAAAGTCTCCGAGACCCGGCTGCGCGCCGCGAGAAATGGGTGCGGGGTTCGCCGAACCGGCGTCACTACTCGCAATGCAACGATCAGTCCATGAGCAACCAGCAAGAGGATGCAGTCGGAAGTCGCCGCAACTCATTGAACACAAAAATGTTGCAATGCATCTCCCACGGTGCCGCTCGTGGTGCGTACCCGGAGCGTTCGACTTGTCTGAGCGGCAAACCCAGTGTAGATTATCAACACCGCGTCATGGACCTTCCGTGCGGACACAACACAATCGAGTGATGAACTTGGGATTACCCACCACATGAGCGAAGACCAGCGAAAGTTCGTCGCGGCGATTCTTGCCGGTGACCCACGAGCCATCAAGATGGTCGAGACCTGGATCTACAAGGTCATCAAGTGCTCATCTTGGATGAGAACCTTCGATTGGGAAGATATCCGGCAGGAAGCGTTACTGGCCTTGGTCGAGAACCTTCGTCATGGAAACTACAGAGGAGAGGGCCTCAGATCGTACGTCGAAAGAATCACCAAGAATAAGTGCGTCAATATATTGCGACAGCAAAAACGGGAGATGATCGACCCCTCAGTTGAACTGGAGAATGTCGAAGTACCGGCCGATTGTCCCGATCCGGGTGAAAAAATCGACCGCGAACGCAAAATGCGCCTGATCCGTTTGAGTGTCCAACGCCTTAGCCCGGAGAACAGGCAACTTCTCAAAGGTGCGTTTGTGGATGGACTCCTGGGCCGGGAAGCCGCCGCACAGCTCGGAATCTCACACAATAACTACCGGCGACGACTCCACAAGTGTACGCTGGAGTTACGAGGATTTTGCGAAAAAGGCGAAAAAACACCCTAACATATCCCGCCTTCGACCGACATCATGGTGGAGGGGAGCGCAGAACTTTGACCCAGAATGAACACGAATCGATCAAACTGCTGATCGCTGAATACGTCATGGGACACCTCGACGAGGCCGATCGTGCGCGTGTCCACGCTCACCTCGAAACCTGCCGGGAATGTCAGGAGTCATCAGAGCAGGTCCAGATCATCGCATCTGATCTGCACGCACTGAAAGCGGAGGAGTCCGGCAAACATATCCCGTCAGATTTACTCGTGCGTTATTCAGAAAATGACGCCTCGATCGAACACGACGCCGTTGATGCCCTGGAGATTCACCTGCTGTTTTGCGCCTCCTGCGCTGGGGAATTCGCCATGCTTCGGCAGGTCAATGCCGAACTCGGAGCGGCACCTGGAGAAGTCGGTCCGCTGCCCGCAATCACTTCCGTGCAGACTGGCTCTGGTCTTGCGCGATTCTTTCTGCGCCCCGTGGTCGCTTACGCCATCGCGGCGACACTGACTGTTGCGCTGGGGATCCCGGCTGGCTTGCACCTCTCCGGCCGGAGGAGCGCCGGATCGGCGTCGTCGGGACTCCAGGTTGAACAGGTGTTCGCTCTGACGGAGCAAATGCGGGGCAGTCGGGACGTGACAGAAGTCGGCCGGAGCAGCGACACAGAGACGATACATCTTCTCCTGCGGATGAATCGGGAGCCGGGACTGAAATACGATGCCACTCTCCTGGATTCGGCAAGCGCGCCACTTCTACACCAGTCTCTGCCAACCTTGACGACAGAGAGCGGACCGCTCCAGTTGTCGCTCGGAACTGCGCACCTGAAGGATGGACGCTATGCCCTCGAAGTTCGCGGTCTCCCACCGACCAGCCATCCCGACACGCTCATCGTGATCTTCCCCTTCGCGCTGACCTCGAAGTAGGGTAGGCTCTGCCGTCCACTTTTCATTCTCGTCTCTGAAAGGGGCATCCTGCCTCAGGGTCTGTCGAAAAACCCCCAATCGTCATTCCCGCGAACGCGGGAATCCATTGTTCTTCTCTCCCGTCCCAGTGGGCCCCCGCTTTCGCGGGGGTGACATCATAAGGTTTGGCCTGTGCGTCAGGTTTTTCAACACGCCCGCAAGCGGGAATCTATTTTCTCTTTCGTCCATCCCGGTGGCCCCCCGCGTTCGCGGGGATGACATCACGAGGCTTGGCCTGGGCATCAGGTTTTTCAACATGCCCCTCAGCCCAAGGCAAAGCCTTGGGAACAAGGCAACCACCAATTCCCCTGAGCCCTGAAAGGGCGGCCCTCAATCCAGAATATGCAGGTGATCGGGAGATCCCGTACCCAAGCGTTGCCCCCGCCCCGGTCCGCCGCGCCAACGCTCACGAGACGAGCGCTTCAACGAATCTTGAACGCTCCGGCGGCAGTGAACGGCGCCCAAAAGAACGGGTCCGGCTCTTCGCCGTGGGCGCGCGCTTCACGAATCTTGTCGATCGCAAAGTCGTGCAATGTCTCCGCGGGGGGGCGTTCCAGATTGCTGTAAAGCCGCTCCATCAGTTCGATGGTCACCTGGTCCGAAATCGGCCAAAGCGAACTGACGACGGTGCGCGCACCGGCAACTTCAAACGCCCGGCGCAAACCCAGTGAACTGCCACCAGACTCGCTGAGGCCGGTCTCACACGCGGAGAGAACCACCATGTCGGTCCCAGTGAAATTGAGCGAGCTCACTTCTTCCGCCGTCAGGATGCCGTCCTCAGCCCCAGACTTCTGTGCCGTTTCGCTCTTGAGATTGGCTCCGGCGAGAAGCACGCCCGAACGCAGCAACGGACCTTCCCTGATTCTGGATAAATGAGGTCCCCCTTCAACCCCGGCGTACGAACCGCATTCCCCCGAAATGAAGAATCCGTGCGTCGCGAGATGCACAATCCGATGGCCGGGGGCCACTTGTTTGACGGCCTCCTCACACGCCGCCGGTCCCTCAAAAATGACCATGGAGTCGCCACAGTGACGTTTCCACGCATCCGTCACACGGGCGATCTCCCGCCGAGTCCCCGGCAGCTGCGACACCTTCAGCGAAGCAAACTCCTCACAGGCGCTTGGCACACTGCGAAGGGCGTAAGCCACACCTCTTTCACCCGGATCTGAGAGCAGGCCGGCAACGCTGGACTGCCGTAACTCCACGGAAGCGTCGTAGTCCGGGTCGCCCAATGCGAACAATGCACGGGTTGGCTCGCGCGTGCCGGGACGGCGAAGCAGATCCCGCCCCGAATCAACGTAGTGAATCACATGATCCTCAATCAGGTATCGCCCGGCCTGATCCTTGAAGCTGGCAAAAGGAACGTCGTACAGACCCACATCCGTAGAGATCAGCACGTTCTTATCGGAGGCCACGGCTGAAGCAACCGGGTCCCAAACAAATGTCCTCAGACCTGTCATCGCGTTGTTCCATCGCGCCAGCCACGTGCGCAGCTCCCCGAGAGCGGCAGACGCGCGCTGCTCCCGCAGGGTTCTATATTCCCGCGTAAGCACGTCAATGTCCTCAACTCTGGTCAAAGATTTGAGCTCGACGACACCGGAACGGTCGATGACGATCACACCATAACGACTGCTCTCGCTATAGATCGCAGATGGAGTCACATACAGGTATCGGAAGTAGTCCACAAGGCAGGTACCGGCGGGGAGGCTGGCCCTGATTTCTCTCGTGGTCACATCTTGCGCCAGCCCGGATTGACGCGTGGCGCGCGTGTAACGGGAAATGGCAACGAGAACACCTTCTTCCGCCTCCCGCAGCGAATCGATCTGTGGCGATACATCCGGACTAATCGTGCGGAACTGGAGCGTGTTGCGAAAATAGAGTTTGGACCCAAAAGCCCGTATCTCCTGCAGGCGCCGACTGAGGTCCCTCGCCGCAGGCTGCGTGCAGTCACGCAGCGCCGATTGCTGCAAGAGAACACCATCCAGCGCCATCCCCTTGCACGTGAGAATCGCATCGGCAACCAGCCGGGTCTGCGCCGCCGTCTTCTTTGGCGAGTCGAAGTAGTAAGCGATCAGATCGGAAACACCGTAATAGACGGTCTCAGCGTAAAGGATTGATTCATAGTCCGCGAGATGTCCGCCGTTGTCCACATAGTCCTGGCGACGCATATGAAGCGCGCGATTGGCGTACCTGATCGCGTCTTCGTAGCGCCCGGCCAGCCGGTACGAGAATCCCATGTATTCGTAGATCGCCGCGACGTCGTGATGACTCGGGCCGAGACAGGACTTGGTCACAGAAAGCGCCTTGCGGTAAAGCGGCTTCGCCTCCGCCAGACGACCCTCAAGCCCCCGCACGTTCGCGAGGTGAAAGCAGGCATCTCCATATTCGATATGATTGGTCCCCAGCCGCCGCCGGATGATCGAGCGCGCGGCCTGCGCGTGGCGCTCTGCCTCGGGCAGATGGCGTAAATTGACACCCAATGCCGCCAGTTGATTCTCGATGACACCGACAGCCGGGTGATCGGGCCCTCCGGCCGACGTGGCAACCGATAGCGCCTCATTATAGAGTCGCTCCGCCTCGTCATAAGCGCCATAGCCGCGCCGGATCCTCGCGAGAGTGGACGTGGCCCTCGCCATGTCCAAAGGCGGCGTCGATCCATCCGCTGAGAAAATCCGATGCGCCTTCGCGGCAACCAACTCTGCCGCACCGAACCGTCGCAGTTTTTGATAGACTTCGGCCATCCCCTGCAACGCCGGGGCAATAGCAGGCGACTCCTCGCCGCCGCACTTCCGCGCAATCGCCATCGCCCGCAGATAGAACGATTCGGCGTCCGGATAGTGCCCCAGAGCAAACTGCGAACGGCCGAGCAGATTCAAGACCGTCAGGCATTCGACACTATCTCGACCGGACACGGCCTCAGCCAAAGGCAACAGACGGACAAGGAGTGAGTCGGCTGTCCGGTACTTCGACAGCAAAATCAGCATCCATGCACGCCGCGCCCCGATCTGTACAGAACGCGCCTTCCCATCAAAACTCGTTGTGTCACTTCGAGTAAGCGCCGTTCGCAGAGCCGTCTCCGCCGCCGCGTATTCACCGCGTAACTCCAGCGCCCCCGCCCGCTCAAGCACATCCAGACGGCTGTCCTGTGTTCCGGCCTTGGCCGCAACAACGGCGGCGGACACAAACACAACCGCCAACGCGGCCCACAGCACTCCCCTTGCCCGTTTGCGCGCAGGACTCATACGGCTCATGGCTGCTATCCTCTGATTGGAGCACAATACGACCGGCTTGGCCAGTTACAAATGACCACCCGATCAATTTTTTTCGATAACACTTCGCCTCGACATGCGACTACAGGTATGGAGGCAGGAGTATGATAAGCCTCCGGGGTGAATTTGGCAAGCGGTTTAGTCCGAGAGTCAATGTGGATGCCGACAACGTCACATGGAAGATACGATCCCGGTCCATCGGGGATAAATTTCTGCCCCTGACCGCCGGGAAGTTTGTTGACACGAAGAAAATGGTCCTGTCGAAGTAGGGCTCGTGGGATCATGAAGGGGGAACACCCCGCCCCGCCACCACGGCGGGGCGGGATTTCTTTGTCCAGCGGCGCTGTTGTCGCATGGGCGGGACGCCCATGCGACTCCAAGATCGCGTGTCTTTTGATGGCAATGGCGGAGAGACCGGGATTTGAACCCGGGAGGCGGTTTTAGCGCCTACACGCTTTCCAGGCGTGCTCCTTAAGCCAGCTCGGACATCTCTCCGGATCTCCAGACGAAAATTATTCTTTTCCGGGCGCGCAGGCAAGGCCTGCTTTTCAGAGACTCCCGGAAAAGGCCGATAACACGAGTGGGGCGCCGTACCGCCGCTTCGCGACATCGTGTCTTCGCCGGCAATCGTGACACGCGCGCGACGGGACCGGATGCTCGCACATCACGGCCCGACACCATGCGCGACTGTCTCAGGATATTGCATCTGGTCGATGACCTCGACGATCCCCATCGGGAAACCATCGCCCACATCGGCCGTCTGATCGGCCATCTCGACCGGCAGCATTTCCAGCCAACCGTGGCGGTCATGTGCCGGTCTGCCCACGCGGCGGCGGAATCTGTCCACGCATCAGGGTCTGTTGAAAAACCTCCAATCGTCATTCCCGCGAACGCGGGAATCCATCTTCTCTTTCGCCCATTGCAGTGGGCCCCCGCTTTCGCGGGGGGGACATCACGAGGTATGGACCGCTCGTCAGGTTCTTCAACAAACCCATCAGCAGGAATCGATTCCACCTTTGACGGAAATGGCCTGCCCTGTCCGGTGACCACCATCGGATTCCCCGGCGCCGTGCTGGAAAAACTCCCGCAGGCCCTCGGCCGGGATTTTCTCTCCCGCGCACGTCTGGCCCGTGCCATCCGCGCCGGCCATTACGACGTGGTCTGTGCGTATGATCTGACCGCACGGATTGCCGGTCTTCCCGCCGCGCGTGATGCCGGGGTGGGAGTCCGCATCGCCTGTGTCCGTGATCTGGGGCACACACTGCGACCGCAACAACTGGAAGCATTAAAGAAGGCCAATGCCGCAGCGACATGGTTTGTCGCCACGTCAGCGGCCGGATCGATGCGGCTTGTGCGTCAGGAAAAGGCGCAGCGAGACCTCGTCGAAGTCATCCCCGGCGGCGTCGAACTGCCGTCCTGGCCCGAGCGTTCCGCCGCGACCATCGCCGAAGCCAAACATGCCTTCGGCCTGTCGGTGCATCAGCCGGTGATCTTCATGGACGCGCCGATCGTGCCCATCAAAGACCACGCGACCTTCCTCGCCGCCGCCGCCTATCTCGCTCCGCTGCATCCGCATGCACGCTTCGTCTGCTTAGGACACGGCACACCGGACGCGCTGGCGCATCTGCGCCGCGACGCCGCGCAGGCCCGCATCGCGGACCATCTAATCGTGACCGATGAGCTGTCGTCACGTGCGCAGTGGCTGCGAGCCGCCGATGTCGCGGTTCTCACGTCCCTGTCCGAAAGCTGCTCCGAGACGCTCCTGTCATACATGGCGGCGGGGCTGCCGATTGTCGCCACGTCCGTGGGCGGCAATCCCGAACTGATCCGCCACGGCGAGTGTGGCTACCTCTTCGACCCGAAGGAGGCAGACGCTCTCGCCATGCGCATCAACATCTTTCTTCTTGTCGATGATCTCGCGACTCGCCTCGGCGCCGCCTCCCGCGAACGCGTCCGCACCGAATTCACCGTCGCAAACGAAGTCCGCCGCTGGACCGACACCTGGCGCGCGCTCGTGTATCTGTCCGCGGACGCGCACTCACAGATGTAGACGTGACGTCGCGTCATCAGATCCGCTCACGATCTGGAAACCCGAGCCTCGCCCCGGTTGATTTGTCCCATCCCGCCCCGTATGTTGCCGCGCCGTTCCTTGGGAGCGGGGACGTATACACAAGATGGCTGACACGACGACGACAAACGTTGATCCGCATGCTGGCACGGATGCGCGCTCGCTGTTGAACGACCTCAACGAGCCGCAGCGCCTCGCCGCCGCCCATGGGCGCGGGCCGCTCTTGATTCTCGCGGGCGCCGGATCGGGGAAGACACGGGTCATCACCTATCGCATCGCGTACCTGCTGGCACGGGGGATTGGCCCGCGCGAAATCCTCGCCGTGACCTTCACCAACAAAGCCGCGGGCGAGTTGAAATCGCGCGTGCGGGAGCTGGTCGGCCCGGCGGCCGAATCGGTCTGGGCATCGACCTTTCACTCATTCGCTGCCCGGTTCCTGCGGCTTGAACATGAGGCCGCAGGGTTACCGCGCGATTTCTCCATCTACGATGAAGATGACTCTCTGGGCATGCTCAAGCGCGTGCTCGCGGAACTGGATCTGCCCGCGCGCACATTCACGCCGGGCGCGGTCAAATCGCGGATCTCCGGCGCCAAGGACCGTTTGCTCGATCCCCCCGCCTTCGCCAACCTCGCAAATGATGACTTTCTCCGTCAGGTCGCCCGGATTTACGAGGTCTACCAGACCCGCCTGCAAGACGCGGGTGCGGCCGACTTCGATGATCTGATCATGCGCACTGTGCGCACACTGGAGGATTCCGAGGCGGTGCGCGTGCGCTGGCAGGGACGGTTCACCCATGTGCTGGTTGATGAGTATCAGGACACAAATCTCGCCCAAGTGCGGCTGATCAAGATTCTCGCCGAGCCCCAGCGCAATCTCTGTGTGGTGGGGGACGACGACCAGTCGATCTATGCCTGGCGCGGCGCCGACATCAAGAATATCCTCGAATTCGAGAAGTCGTATCCCGAAGCCGTGACCATTCGTCTCGAACAGAACTACCGCTCGCGTCAGAACATCCTCGATGCCGCACACGCCGTTGTCTCGGTCAACATCAACCGTCACCCCAAAAAACTCTGGACCGACAAGCCGCCCGGCGAACAGATCACGCTGACGCTCGCGCCTGATGACCGGACGGAGGCGCAGTCGGTCATCGAACGAATCCATCACCTTTGCGCGAATGATGGTTTCAGCGGGTCAGACTGCGCGGTGCTGTACCGGACCAATGCCCAGTCGCGTCCGCTGGAGGACGCCTGCCGTCGCCAGAGTCTGCCCTATATTCTGGTCGGCGGAACCAAGTTTTACCAGCGGGCGGAGATCAAAGACGCGCTCGCGTACATGCACCTGACCATCAATGGCCGTGATGCCGCCGCACTACGCCGCATCATCAACCGTCCGCGACGCGGCATCGGCGAGGCCTCACAGGACAAGCTCGACGCAGCGCGGCGGGCCGATGGCCGTCCGTGGATCGAGTTCCTTGCCGACACGAAAACGGTGGCCGAGGTGGCAGGATCCCGCTCCGCCGAAGCCTGCCGGCGATTCGCCGCGCTCCTGACCGATCTCCAGACGGCGCGTGCCACGATGAATCTCGCCGACTGGTGCCGTTATCTCGTCGACAAAGTTGATCTGAAGAGCGCCTGGGAGGCTGATGACGAAATCACAAAAGAAAGCCGGAAGGAGAATCTGGATGAACTGGCCGCGGCCCTCGCCGAGTACGAAATGACCAGCGAGACGCCATCCCTGTCGGGTTTCCTCGAGCAGGCCGCGCTCGTGACTGACATCGATCAGTACGAGACGCGCCAGAACGCCATCACACTGATGACCCTTCATGCGGCCAAGGGGCTGGAATTCCCCGTCGTGTTCATCACCGGCCTCGAAGAAGGTCTTTTCCCGCTGTCCCGATCGATGGAGACACGCGAGGGGCTGGAGGAAGAACGTCGCTTGTTCTATGTCGGCGCCACACGGGCGAAGGAACGCCTGTTCCTCACCTACGCCCGCATGCGCATGCGTTTCGGCCTGACGACATCTCTGAAATCCCGCTTTCTTGAAGAAATCCCAACCGAATACCTGGAGACTGAGAACCTGATCTCCTGCATGGACCTCGAGCCGGGCGGCACCGGTTACGATGCGCCCGCCCGGACCTGGAAGCATGAGCCATTCACTCCGGCCAGAAGCGTTCGCACCGTCTCGCGCGCTGGTGCATCGCCGACCCAGCGGACAAACGCGATGGCTTGCGCCATCCAGGCAGGCACCTGTGTCCGGCACGCGCAGTTCGGTGAAGGTGAGGTGATTGCGGTGCACGGCCAGGGGGACGGCATGACCTGCGACGTGCAGTTCCACGGCGGCTTCACCAAGACGCTGATGGTCCGTTTCGCGCCTCTGGAGGTCATCCATCAATAGAGGCTCCCCGGAAACGCTGCCAAGACCCCATCCTGACGCAACCCCCGGCCAGCGACAAATCCTTGATTTCGTCCCTCCGACTTACGTAAAATGCCGTGACAACTCCGAGCCGCATCGACCCCCGTGGCTGGTGCGGACCCGACGGTCGGATGGGCAACTGCCCGGCCTGCCCGTGATTGGCAAAGGAGATGAGAGTACGCTAGACCAGCCGAACGTGAGGACCTCGCGTTCGGCGTTTTTGTCGCCACCCGGAAGCATATGAGCCAGACAATCGACTGTCTCGATGCCTTTGGACGCCGTCCGCGGTATCTGCGGTTGTCGGTAACGGGGCGTTGCAACCTCCGTTGTCTATACTGCGCGCCGGAAACCGATGAACCGGGGCGCGCCACTGCAGACACCTTGTCCGATGCCGAGATACTCCGTCTGGTGCGATTGTTCTCCCACATGGGCGTGCGCAAGGTGAGGTTTACGGGCGGCGAGCCGCTCCTGCGATCGGGATTGCCTGACTTGATGAAGGCGGTGCGAACAATTGAGGGCATCGAGGAAATCGCCCTTTCCACCAATGCGTATCTTCTTGAGCAGCACCTCGATCGTCTGGCCGGTGCGGGATTGACAAACGTGAACATCAGTTGCGATACACTGCGTGGGGAGCGTTTCGTCCGGATCACGCGGCGTCGCGGTCTGGACCGTGTCGAGCGGGCCATCGCAGCGGCGTTGGCGCACCCTGCAATTCGCCGCGTGAAGATCAACATGGTGGTGATGCGCGGGATCAACGATGACGAAATCCCCGCTTTCGTCGGGCTCTGCGCCAATTCCAAGATCGACGTGCGTTTCATCGAATTCATGCCGACCGCCGAAGTCATCTACTCGCATGACCTGCTGGTCCCCGAGGCAGAGATCCGTGAGCAAATCGGATGCAGGCTCATCCCGGCGGACGGCGAAGATCCGTCGTCGCCGGCCCGGATGTGGATTCACCCCGACCTGCCGGGACGGATCGGCTTCGTTTCGACCATGACGCACAAGTTCTGCTCGATGTGTAACCGTGTGCGGGTGACGGCCGATGGCCGGGTGGCGCGCTGTCTGTTTGCCGAGACTCTGTTCGACTTGCGCAGTTTGCTGCAGTCTGGCGCCCGAGACGAGGATATCTTGCCAGAGCTGACGGCCTACTGGTCAGGAAGACCGGCCGGCCACCGGCTCGACGACCCCAGCTTCCTGGGCCGCCCGACGATGATCGCGGTGGGTGGGTGAGGTAATAGGTCCCCAATCATCGGGCAGGCGGCCGGACACCGGGCACAGAGCTCAGCAAGCCCCGCAGCAAAGAATGCCGCTCATAGAGCCAGTACCAAGATAGACCAAACAGCCAGATATACACCGGCAGGAGGAAGCGGCTTTCCGCGTAGAACGGGAGAAGCGCCGTTATCGTGTAGAGAGCATATCCAAGCGTGGCGCCCGCGGCTCCTGGTGACTTGTTGCGCAAAATCCGCCAGCCAGTGAATGCACACACGAGAAACACCCATTGGATCACCACTCCCAGAGCGAAGAGCCAGGGTCTGTCGAAATACGCTTCTTTCGTCCCCGGAAGGTAGCTCCATACGAACACGGTCTTCATGGAACATCGGAGCACAAACCCCAGAGGGTCCCGCCGAATATTGGCCAGCCCTCGCTCCAAGTAGCGCTTATTCGCTTCGACGTCCAGTTCCAGATCAGATCCAATAATCTCCCGATGAATCGCCATGGTATGCGAATACCCCGCGGAGTGAAGCAGCACCGGCCAGAACACATCAGGATCAGTCATGTAGTAAAAAGACCCGATATGCGCTGCGACCGGCACAAAACGACCGAACTCCAGGGCATTGCGAATCGTCCACGGCAAGAGTGGCAGCCAGCTCACAACGACCAGCAAGGCTGCCCGCTTCCATTTGAAGTGACCGCGCCACAGGCAGTACACGGCAAGGAAGACCGAAGCGAAGACGTTCACCGGCCTAACGTAAGCCGATAAGCCGAAGCCGAGACCGGCGAAGACGAGGTTCCACCTACTCCCACGAGCAACGCCTCGCGAAAGCAGGAGCACACTCGCCGCCGTCAGGGCCATGAATAGTGATTCGGACTTCACGTCCATTGCCAAGGTGTGCAGGCGCCAAAGTGCAGTCAGCGCGACTAGCAGCCCTAGTGCCCATCTCCGTTGCATATGTGGTGCGAAGACCTCATACACGCACCAGTAGGCCGCGAACAGAAGAAGAAGTTGGAGAGGGTATAGGACGGCAAGCCCTCCGGTCATCCAAAGGATTGCTGCGAGGAAGAGGGGGTACCCAGGCGCCCGACCGCAGGAGGGGTTAACTCCATCAAACGTGAACTGCCCTGTGCTCAGCAGATTCTTCGCGTAGACAAGGTACTGCACTCCGTCGTATCCAACTTCTGGAGAGTGCGCGAGGTAGAAGATCGTCAGCAGAAGGAGGCACAACCCGAATGCGATCACGCGGTCCGGTCGGGCACCCGCGATTTCCGTCATCGGCTTGCTCACCCGAGCCTCCACCACAGTTACCCGACAGGGGAGGTGCGGGATAGATGGTCCCGAATGACAAAGAGAAACGCGAAGAAAGTGACCGCGGTCATGCCTGATATGGAGTAAAAGAGGTGCCCCTCATATAAGTAGCGGGTCGCAATCACGAAAACGACGCTCCAGATTCCCACCCGCCACATAGCCTGTGTCTCATCCAATGTCTCCGAAATAATACCTCGCCCCAACCGAAGCGCGGCCCAGAGAAGCAGCAGGAGGAAGACTGAACCGACGATTCCCGTCTCGGCCAGGTAACCGAGCACCGAATTGTGGAATCCGAGCCCCTTGGTGTGAAGATACCATGAACTAAATCGCATCCCCGGCAGGATTTCGCCGAAAACATGTTCCTGGGAAAGACCCACACCAAAGAAGGGATGCT
>JAVHPP010000036.1:0-17593 GCA_036170655.1 Candidatus Zixiibacteriota bacterium
TTTTTTTAGAAGAGATACGTTTTCTGCTGCACTGGCGCCGACTGTCGGCGGATTCCCCCAACGTGCGGGGGCAATCCCACAGAAAATCCGCTCTCACAGGCATCTGTTCAGACTCTTGGTTGCTGCGCAGCAACAGAACAGCGCCGTAACTCATTCTCCGGATTGTGCTTCGTGTATGTGCCAAAGACTCTCTGTGAACTGGCCGCACAATTGCAGTAGAGACCTTGCGTGATCAGTGACGTTCGCCGTGAACTTATCGGACAAATGATGACAAGCCCAGCAAGTTGCCCATAAAACCCCGAGACCCAAGTCTCGATCCTCCCCCAACCCCGGGTCGCCGCCCTCGACCCGGGGTTCCTCCCTTTTGGGGGATCCCTGGAATGACCAGTTGCCGTGCGTGCTCCCGACCAACAGATTCAGACTCTGAGGCTCGTGCCAACCTGTGACAAGTCTCTTAATGCCAGAGCATGATCGCCCAGAAACCAGATCCGGCTCAAGACCCCGGTGAGGACTTTCCCGGACAACAGGGCAGGAGGGAATGCACTCACGGACGTATCCCTTGGGATGGCGGACGCGCGATCCTCTATTTCATCCTGTCCGGGTTGACGTCGATTCTGGTGGGAATCGTCCTCTTTGCGCCCCTGGGATTCAATGGATCGGTGATTGCCACAGAGGTTCTTGTCTTTGGCGTTCTGCCGCTTCTTCTCAGCCGGGTCTTTGCCACCGGATGGCGTCAGTGGCTCACATGGCCGCAGGTGACCGGCAGATTCTGGATCTCGTCTGTCGTTGCTATTGTGGCATTTGTTGTGGTGCAGAGCAACCTGCTGGTCCTCTTCGATCGGATCTACCCGATTCCCAGCGCCCAACTCGAACTCTTTCGTCGTTACCTGACACCGGAGTCTCCCATCGGTCTGGCGGGCATGATCAGCGTGGCCGCCATCGTCCCCGCCGTGTTCGAGGAAATCGCATTTCGCGGGCTGATTCAGTCGGGATTGAAGGCCACCTACGGTGCGCGTCATGCCGTCATCTGGACAGGCCTCCTCTTCGCCGTGTTGCACATGAATCCATGGAACCTGTTCGGATTGTGGTCACTGGGATGCCTGCTGGGCTATCTGACAGAACGAACCGGATCAATTCTGCCGGCTGTCTTCTTGCACCTGATCAACAATGTCCTGGCCCTTGTCCTCATCTACGCGCAGGGAGCACAGCAATGGGAGAAACGCCCCGAGTTCATCCCTTGGTACTGGACACTGCTTGCGGGATTGGTCATGATTGTCGCCATCCGTCAGCTCCACATCCTCACGCAGCGTCCGGTATCATTTCAGGCGGTGGAGTCGCGTGTTGAGGTTTCCAGTCAGGATATAGCCCCGCCCTCACCCCCTGTGTTCCCCTCGTGACATGAGCGCACCCGGCCCGTTTTTTCAACACAAAGGGACTCTTTCCTCGTATGTTTAGCTTTGGTCGGTTCAGTACGATCAAGCGTTGTTGATACTGCTGGAGCACCCGTGGAAGCGCAAACATCGACAAATCACACTCCTGGCGTATCCTCTAAGCCGAATGTTCTCACCGAGTTGGATGACCCGGTCCGGCTCGATGGAAGAAGTGACGCCGAATTACTGATGGTTGCGGCAAGAGCCATGCATTCGACGCTCAGGTTGAACGACTTGTACGAGTTGATTCTTGGCGCCACGACTCGGTTGACTGGATCTTCTGGATCCATTCTCATCATTCAGCGGCCACGCACTCACCACCCGATCATCTTCAAACTCCTGCATCGCGCGGGGCAGGTCATGGTCGACCTTCCTGCGTCCGTTGGCCACGCGCTCTTGGAGTGGCTCAAGACCCATGGTGACGCCGATGTCAACTTCGAGGACACGCCTGACTTTGTCTTAGCGGCGGCAAAAAACGCCATTGACGCCCCGTTCTCATCAATCCGGTGGTCACGCATGACCAACCGTGGGCATCTCCTTGGCGCGCTGGGAATTCTGGGAGGAGAGCAAGGGTACGGTCTGCGGGCGGATGCTTTGCTGCAGCCTTTGGCGGAACAGGCGGCCGTCGCCTTGGAGAATGCCATCCTCTATCGCCGGGCGGAGAGACAGTCACTGGAAACAGAGATTCTTCTCGAATCCAGCCGTCTGTTGATGTCCTCGTTAGACTTGGATGAAGTGCTGGACGCGATTATGGACTCACTGCAGAGAGCGGTCCCCTACAATGCGGCCGGCATCTTTCTCGTCAACGGCCATGGTGAAGTCGAGAGGATTGTGGACAGAGGATACGACCCTGACAGTCGGCAGGCGATTGAGGGCAAAGCGGGTCGCGGTCTCGTGGGCTGGGTTGCTTCGAGCGGAAAACCACTGGTGATCGACGATGTTTCGAAGGATCCTCGCTATCAGAAGGCACGCCTCACAACGTGTTCTGAAATGGTCGTGCCGATTTTCGCCGGCGAGCATCTCGTTGGGGTATTCAATCTGGAACGGGATATTCCTGCCGGCTTCTTTGAGGCCGATCTCGATCTTGTTCATGCGTTTGCCCAGCACGCCGGCGTGGCCATCGAACGCGCGCGGATGCACGAAGCGTCTATGGAACAGCGTCGCATCAAGGCCGAATTGCAGGCCGCGCGCAACATCCAGACGAGCTTCCTCCCGGAAGAAAACCCGGCCATCGCCGGCTTTGACATCGCCGGGGTCAACATTCCCTCAGAGGAAGTCGGCGGCGACTACTACGATTTCATCCACATTGTCGAGGGCCAGTTCGGCGTGGCCATCGCCGATGTCTCTGGCAAGGGGATCCCTGCGGCCCTGATCATGGCGTCGTTCCGGGCGTCTTTGATCGCCGAAATCCGCAACAACTACGCGATCCGCAAGATCATGCAGAAGGTTAACCGCCTTCTGTGCGAGCGAAACGACAAGTCGCGCTTCGTGACCGGTATCTATGGAGTGCTGGACACCAGGAACGCCATCTTCACATTCAGCAACGCGGGTCATAACCCCGGCATTCTGCGACGCGCCGACGGCTCCGTTACTCTGCTGAAGGAAGGCGGCATGGCGCTGGGGATCTTCAAGGATGCCAAGTATGAAGAACGCGCGGTCGGGCTCGCACCGGGCGACATGGTGGTTCTTTACACGGATGGAGTGACGGAGGCTATAGGACGTGATGACAGCATGTTCGAGCTTGATCGCCTGATCGACATTCTGCACGCCAACTGTCAGCGTCCGGCGGGTGAGGTGATTCGTGCCGTTCAGACAGCGATCCAGGCGTTTGCCGATCCTTCTGCCGCGGTTGATGACATCACCATGGTCGTCATCCGCGTGCTTCAGCCCTCTGTATAATTAGAGCATGTCTGAGAGAATCCCACCAGTGTCCCTTGTGGCTATTCCGGACGATTCCCGCCCGATTCCACCATTGTCGGTGGCGAGGGACAAGTGTTCCCCGCAACTGGACACGTTGATGGCGTGTGTTAGAAGTTACTTCGGCCGCTATGGCCGCCCCGTAGATGGCGCGGGCGTGCTCGTGGCACTCTCCGGTGGACCGGATTCTGTCGCCCTGCTGTCGATCCTTCTTCGTTTGGCCAAGGAGTTCCGGTGGGTGATCGGCGCCGCGCACGTCAACTACGGGCTGCGAGGGGAAGAGTCAGACGAGGACGAGGCCTTCTGCCGTGAACTCTCACTCCGGTGGGGCGTAGCCTTCCATTGCCACCACGTGGAAGACGGGCAACGTTCAGCAGACGTCAACCTCCAGTTATGGGCACGTGCCATCCGTTATGCGTTTTTTGAGGAGGTTGCGTCCGCGCACGGCTACGACAAGATTGCCACAGGGCATCATCTTGGCGATCGCGCAGAGACCGTGGCGGCAGCGGTTCTCGACGCGTCCGGCTCCTTCGCACTCAGCGGCATCCCGCCGTTCCGGGGACGTATCATCCGCCCACTTTTTGAATGCCGGCCCCAGATGATCCGCGACTACCTTTACGCGCACCAGATTCCTTTCCAAGTTGACCGGTCCAACGGCACCATGCGGTATCGTCGCAATCGCATCCGTCTCCAGACCCTGCCCGAATGGTCAGAAGATAACCCGCGCATTGTCGAGGGTCTGGCGCGCTTGGGAGAACAACTCTGGCGCCAGCAGGTCTATCTCGAAAAGGAGGCGGATTGCCATCTGCAGGAAAGCGTGATCGGCAGGGAAACAGGCCGGATTCTCCTTGATGCGGAGCGGTTATCGCGCTATGATTCCTGTTTGGACCCTTTCGTCCTGCGCCTGCTGATTCGCCAGATTGATCTGCAACTGGTGCCGACTCAGGCCACGGTCGACCGATTCTCCCGCCTGTGTCGTCGGAATGGTTCAGGGCGGGTCGAACAGGGAGACTTGATCCTCGAAAGGTCCAAAGGGCAGATGATGGCGATGCGACGTATAGCTGATTCCGTTGTCCCCCTGCCACAGGTTCCGGTGATGGCGGGGGCGGTGACCATGTTCCCGAACTGGCGTTTCACATCTCAGGTGGTCGCCGGCCACGAGCCCGGCACGCACCATGATGACCGCGAAGTATCTTTGGATGCCGATTGTCTGCACGAGCCGCTCGTTATCAGACAGGGGGAAGCCGGTGATCGGTATCGGCCATTCGGACTGCATGGTACCAAGAAGTTATATGATCTACTCGCCGACCGGTCGGTCCCAGCGTTCGAACGGGGCCGAATCCCGGTTCTGTCAGACCAAGCGGGCGTTCTTTGGCCGGTCGGACATCCGATTGCCGAACGCGCCAGAGTCACAGACGCGACAAGACGCATTTTTCAGGTGAGGGCCACACGAGTATGACCAATGCGCGACAGACAGAGACAGGCAGCGCGACGCCCTCTCATTCCGCGCCGACACGCGTGCTGATCACCGCTGATCAATTGCGGACCCGCGTCGCGGAGATCGCAGCGCAAATTGATGCGGATTTTGCCAATGAAACTCCCGTTCTGATTGGACTGCTGAAAGGAAGTTTTATTTTCTTGGCCGATCTATGCAGGGCCATGACCATACCCCATCTGGTCGATTTTATGGCCATCGCGGCCTACGGTGGAGGAACCTCGCCATCAGGGGGGGTGCGGCTGCTCAAGGACTTGAGCGTCAATATCACCGGACGGTCGGCCATTGTGGTGGAGGATATCATTGATTCGGGATTGACCATGGCCTATATCCACCGACTACTTATGGCTCGTCAGCCCAAGCGCTTAGCCATTGTTACCCTGCTCAGCAAAAAGAGCCGGCGCGCGACCGATTTGCCGATAGAATATGTGGGATTTGAGGTCGGTGGCGGATTTGTCGTCGGCTATGGGCTTGATTTGGCCGAGCGCTACCGTCACCTGCCACACATCGCTGAACTTGATTTGTCTGCCGCAGAGGAGATCCCCACTCGTGACTAATTCGCCCGTCGACCCAGCCAACGCTCCACGTCCGCCCCGCCCCGCCCGCCGCCCCGGCGATCCCGATGGCAAGCCGCCCTTCCCGTGGCGGCGCTCTTCGCGTACCCTGTTTCTCTGGGTGGCGCTGATCACGATGTCCGCGCTGCTCATCAACTACTACAATTTTGGGCGCGCGCCCCAAGCCGAGCTCACTTACACCGAATTTATGGAGCAGCTCGACGCGGACAACGTCGATGCCATCACGCTGATTGACCGGAAGGTGGAAGGTTCCTTCAAGGTCGACATTCTCAAGACCGTCGGACGCAAGAGCCGCAAGGTCCATGACTTCCGTATGCTCCTGCCGCTAACCGACCCTGCGCCGTTCCTGGCCCGTGTCGAGCAGAAAAGCGTCAAGATTTCGGCGCAAGAGGAGAGCTTTAACTGGACCAGTCTGCTTCTCGGATTTGCCCCCTGGGTGTTGATTCTGGTCTTCTTCTGGGTCTTCATGTTCCGTCAGATGCAGTCGGGGCCCAAGGGGATCTTCTCATTCGGGAAGAGTCGCGCCAAGCTGCTGGCCGAGGACAAGCCCAAAGTGACCTTCAGCGATGTGGCCGGTGCCGAAGAGGCCAAGGAGGAACTTGAGGAAATCATTGAGTTTCTGAAAGACCCGGGCCGTTTCCAGAAACTGGGAGGAAAAATCCCCAAAGGCGTGCTGCTTCTGGGGCCGCCGGGAACCGGCAAGACACTAATGGCCAGAGCGGTCGCCGGTGAGGCTGGTGTCCCCTTCTTCTCCATGAGCGGTTCCGACTTCGTCGAAATGTTCGTTGGCGTCGGCGCATCCCGTGTGCGCGACCTCTTCGAGCAGGGCAAAAAATCAGCGCCGTGCATCATCTTTATCGATGAGATTGATGCGGTCGGCCGTCATCGTGGCGCCGGCTTGGGTGGGGGGCACGACGAACGCGAACAGACGCTGAACCAGTTGCTCGTCGAGATGGATGGTTTTGAATCCAATGAGGGGGTCATTCTGCTCGCGGCGACCAACCGGCCCGACGTGCTCGATCCGGCCCTGCTTCGTCCCGGACGGTTCGACCGTCAGGTTGTCGTCGACTCTCCCGATGTGCGCGGACGCGAGGGAATCTTCAGAGTCCATACACGCAAGATCCCTGTGGCCAGCGATGTGGACCTGCAAGTGCTCGCCCGTGGAACTCCCGGGTTGTCGGGTGCTGACATCGCCAATCTGGTCAATGAGGCCGCTTTACTGGCGGCCCGTCGCAACCGTGACAAGGTGATCATGTCCGATTTTGAAGACGCCAAGGATAAGGTCATGATGGGTACGGAGCGCCGGTCCTTGGTCATCACCGAAGAAGAGAAGAAGACAACCGCATACCACGAGGCCGGGCACGCGTTGGTCGGCAAACTAACCCCGGGAACCGACCCGGTTCACAAGGTCACGATCATTCCCCGTGGAATGGCGCTCGGGCTCACGCATTTTCTGCCCATCAACGAGAATCACACGCATTCGAAGGAGTATCTCGAAGCCCGGCTGAGTTACACGATGGGTGGACGTGTCGCCGAAAAGCTCATTTTCGATTGTTACACGACCGGAGCCGGCAATGACATCGAGCAGGCCACGGCGCTGGCGCGAAAGATGGTTTGCGAGTGGGGTATGTCCGAAAAGCTTGGACCCCTCACATTCGGCAAGAAACAAGAAGAGATCTTCCTGGGCCGTGAGATCACCCAGCATCGTGATTACTCTGAGCAAACGGCGATTGTGATTGACGACGAGGTCAAGCGCATCATCACGGAAGCCGAAGCCAAAGCCACCGGTCTCCTGTCCGAGAACATGGACAACCTGCACGCCATTGCGAAGGCACTGCTCGAGCGGGAATGCTTGGACGGTGAGGAAATCGACGCGATTCTGCGTGGAGAACCGCTGAGGAAGAAGCCGGCGCCCGTGATCTCTCCACAGGACCCTGAACCCAAGACATCGGCGCAGACCGCGAAGACGGTTTGAACGGCGCCGCCCACCGCGGTGATCGGCAGATCAATGCCCTTGCGGGACCAAATCCTGCCACTGTCCGGGAAGACGCGGATCATGGGAGTGCTCAACTGCACTCCTGACTCCTTTTTTGACGGGGGGCGCTATCTCGACCAGCGAGCCGCTGTCGAGCAGGCGCGCCTTTTGATCCGCGAAGGAGCCGACATCCTCGATGTTGGCGGAGAGTCGTCAAGGCCCGGGGCCAGCCCCGTTGATCCGTCTGAACAGATCCGACGCACTGCACCCGTGATTGCCGCGATCCGCGCGTTCTGGCCGGGTCCCATCTCGATTGACACGACATGCGCCGACGTTGCCCGTGCAGCCATCGCCGCTGGCGCGGGCTGGATCAACGACATCTCGGCGCTGCGTGACGATGCCGGTATGGTCTCGCTGGCCGCCGAGTCAGGCAGCATGTTGGTCCTGATGCACATGCAGGGCACACCCCGGACGATGCAGGCGGCCCCACATTATGAAGATGTCGTCGCCGAGGTTGGCCGCTTTCTTGCCGAGCGATCCTCTTTCGCGCAGAGCCGCGGGATCGCGTCCGATCGGCTGGTCATTGATCCCGGCATCGGTTTTGGCAAGCGCCCCGCCGACAACCTGACTCTTCTGCGCCATCTACCGGACCTCGTCTCAATGGGGTATCCTCTCTTGGTAGGGGCATCACACAAGTCATTCATCGGTCATGTGACGGGAGAAGGCCCCGAAGGGCGTCTCGAAGGGTCGCTGGTCGCCGCCATCTGGGCCGCGCGGCATGGAGCACAGATCGTCCGTGTCCATGACGTGGCCGCGACGCGCCGGGCTCTCATGGTGGCATCCGCCATATCCCAAGCCGAATAATTCGCCTGATTGTGTCGGCCCCGCCGCGTCACGATTGACCCGGACCGTTCTCCAGCGTAAGTTGACGCTGTGGTCAGTCTTGAAGTCCGATGGAGAATCTGACTGTGGTCCTGTTTCGCTATGGCTTTCTGCGCTTTGGGGTCATCGACCTGGTCGATGTCCTTTTGGTGGCTTATATCTTCTACCGGCTGTTGTCCCTGATGAAGGGGACACGATCGGCACAGATGGCCACGGGGTTGGTTCTCGTCGGTATCATTTCTTTTCTGGCTTTCTGGTTCCGGCTGGAAGCATTAAAATGGCTCTTTGTCAACTTGGCGACGGTCGGGTTCATTGTGCTGGTCGTCGTCTTTCAACCGGAATTGCGCGGGGCGTTGGCACAGATCGGGCATTCGCGTGTATTCCGGTTTTTTTTCAAGCTGGAGGAACAGGCGGCTGCCGGCGAGATTGTCAAGGCCGTGACCCGGTTGTCGGAGCTGGGTCACGGTGCGCTGATCGTTATTGAACGCAACGTCGGGTTGCGGAACATTGCTGAGACCGGAAAGGATCTCAACGCCCGTGTATCGACAGAAATCCTCGTGACCCTGTTCACGCCGCACACACCGCTGCACGACGGCGCCGCTCTGCTGCGTGGCGAATTTGTGGTCGCGGCCGCATGCACGCTGCCGCTGACGACCCGTGAGGAGTTCACCAATCTCTACGGCATGCGTCACAAGGCCGCCATCGGTGTATCCGAGGTTTCCGATGCCGTCGTGCTGGTCGTCTCCGAAGAGACCAAAGAGATCTCGATCGCCTACAAGGGCGAATTGTACCGGCGTATCCAGCCCGACCGCCTGCGAGAGCATATACGGGTACTGATGGAAAGCTGAACGGTAACCTCTGCAAGCGCGCAGATATGGAATTCGTCGATGAAGTCATAATCCAAGTGACGGCCGGTCATGGCGGCGGTGGTATCATCAGCTTCCGGCGCGAGAAGTTCGTCCCCAAAGGAGGACCTGACGGTGGCGATGGGGGCAAGGGCGGCGACATCATCGCCGAAGTCGATCCCAACCTCGCCACTCTCCTCGACCTGCGCTTCAAGAAACACATCAAGGCCGGACGGGGACGCCATGGCTCGGGTGGAGAGAGAAGCGGAGTCGGCGGGGCCGATGTCATCATGCGTGTCCCGCCGGGAACGCTGATATATGACGCCGATCATGAAAGCCTCCTGTGCGATCTCATTGAGCCAGGGGCGCGTGCGGTCATCGCCGCCGGAGGGAAGGGAGGCCGTGGTAATGCCCACTTCAAGTCGGCGACACGGCAATCCCCTCAGTTCTCCGAACTGGGTCAGCCCGGGAGGGCGCGGCGCGTCCGAATTGAATTGCACCTGATCGCTGACGTCGGACTGGTGGGGTATCCCAACGCCGGAAAGTCTACCCTCCTCCGTGCGGTCAGCGCCGCCGAGCCCAAGATCGGAGCCTACCCTTTCACAACGTTGCAGCCTCAGTTGGGGGTGGTCAAGAGACCGGGGTATCTGACCTTCACCGTCGCCGATCTCCCTGGCATCATCGACGGGGCGCACGAAGGGCGCGGTCTGGGGTTGCGCTTCCTGCGTCACATTCAGCGCACCAAAGTGCTGCTCTTCCTCTTGGACATGGCCGCTGACTCTCCCGGAGACGATCTGGCGCATCTCCTGAGTGAACTGTCCGCTTTCGATCCTCTTCTTCTGAACAAGCCCCGGCTTGTGGTGCTGAACAAGTCCGATCTTGTCGATTCCAGTCTGCTGCATTCCCCGGATTACAGATTCGCCGATTTTGCGATCTCAGCCAAAGAAGGGCAGGGAGTGGAGTCAGTTCTCCAGGGGGTCGAGCGCATTCTCGCACGGTTCAAGAAGGACGCGGACGCAGTTGCGGCGGATCATTCTACCGGATCTGAAGCATGATGGACGAAGCAAACGAGAGCGTCTTTCCGAGCCGGGAACTCCCAGTCTCTGGCGAGTCTGTTCCCGCTGCACAAATTCCCGGCGATGCCGAATACTGGCTGGCGCTCGCGCGGCTGCCGGGGGTGGGGCGCAAGACGTTCCTCAATCTGATTCAGGCATACAAATGTCCTAAAGCGGCGTGGGATCACTCCGATCGCGACTGGCAACAGGCGAAACTGCTGCGTGGCGGCATCAGCACGGTCTCCCATCGAGGCGAGGCGCTGGCATGGGCGGTCCGGCAGATCGAACGTCTGACCGCCAGCGATTGGCGCCTGCTTGTCTACGGAGGGATGGGATACCCGCGTGCTCTGGCAACTTTGGCGTACCCCCCGCCATTCCTGTTTACCGCCGGGCAATTGCCGCCGCAGCCGGCAATCGCTATCGTCGGTTCCCGGCAATGCACCGAGTACGGCATCAATGTGGCCCGGCAGATCGCCAGTGAACTGGCCGCCGCGGGGGTCTTGATTGTTTCGGGTTTCGCACGCGGGATCGATACCGCCGCGCACACGGCCGCGGTCGAGGCCGGCGGAGCGACAGTCGCGGTCTGGGGTTGCGGGCCCGACACCATCTATCCACACGAGAATAAGTCGCTCGTTCCTCGCATTCTCGAATGCGGGGGCATCGTGACCGAATTCCCCTTCGGTACGGCGCCCGAGCCGCAGAACTTCCCCGTGCGCAACCGCCTGATCGCGGGGCTGTCCGCGGGGGTTTTGGTGGCTCAGGCGCGACAGAAGTCCGGAGCGTTGCTGACCGCCCAGCACGCCCTCGAGCAGGGCAAGGAAGTCTACGCCGTCCCCGGTGAAATCGGCCGTCCCCAGTCCGCGGGCACAAACGAGTTGATCAAACAGGGCGCCAGAATCGTGACGGACGCCGGGGATATTCTCACGGACTTGGGGCTGCGGGCAACGCGCCATTCTGCCGCCGCTGCCATGCCCAGTCGACCACTGCCACCGCTGACACCCTTGGAACATCAGGTATGGGACGGACTGGGATGTTCTGCTTGCCACATCGACCGGCTGGCCGTTTCTTTGAAACGGTCGGCCGCGGAGTGCGCCGCCGTGCTCCTGTCTTTGGAACTCAAGGGCATTGTCAGACAGGCCGCGGGCAATATGTTCTCTCGCGTCGGCTGACCGGCCACCGGCGACACCGTAACGAGCAGCCCCAGAAAACGTGAACGAGCGCAAGGTGAAAGTCACAAACCCCCTTGGGGTTCATGCCCGCCCCGCAGCGATGCTGGTCCAAACCGCGGCCAAGTTCAAATCCGAAATCTGGTTTTCAAAGGACGGATACGAAGTCAATGGCAAGAGCATGTTGGGAGTCATGACCCTGGCGGCCGAAATGGGATCGACCGTGACCATCCGTGCCGACGGGCCCGATGAAGACAAGGCGATCGAGGCCTTGGTGCGGGTGTTCGAAATGCGTTTTGGCGAAGCGTGATGTCTGAATGTTGCAATTATGCAGGTGCGTGGTCCGCTGAGCTGACTTTCGGTGGTTTCCGAGTATGAATCCGATCATTACAGGGCGTCACGGTGAGAAAAGGCGCTGGAAGGGTGTCCCCGCGGCAGCGGGCATCGCGCTGGGACCGGCGATTGTCTACCGCGCGCGACAGGAAGAACCGGACCTGCGTCATCTCACCGGTGCGTCCGATGTCCCCGGCGAGTTGAAGCGGTTCGAAGACGCCCTTGCCTGCGTGCGTCAGGACTTGCTGCACCTCAAGGCCGAATCAGGCGGCTCCGTGCGGTCTGCCCTGGCGAAGATCTTCGATGCCCAAATCATGATTGTCGATGACGCTGCCATCGTGGCGGAAGTCAAAAGGCTGATCGAACGCGACCACATTGCTGCTGAGAATGCCTTCGGTCAGGTGGTTGGCAATGCCCAGCGGTCGATTGTGCGCGCAACCGATCCCTACCTGCGCGAAATGGTCAACGACATCCAGGCGGTCAAGACTCGAATCATCAACCGTCTCCTGGGTGTCGAAGCAACACTGAATCAGCCGCTCGCGTCGCCGGCCATCGTGCTGGCCGACAACATCACACCGGCCGACATCATCAGCCTCCGGCGTGATTGCGTGCTGGGCATCGTCACCGAGGGCGGAGGACAGACCTCCCACACGGCGCTCCTGGCCAAGTCACTGGGCATCCCGGCTGTGGTCGGTGTGGCATTGGACGTGCGGCGGGTTCGTTCGGGACGGCTCGTTGCCGTTGACGGTTACAGCGGGATCGTGATTCTGGAGCCCGACGCCGCGACCATCGAGTTCTTCGAGAGGAAAAAGAGAAGGACATTAGCCCCTTGGCCAAAGAAGTACGGCGGCCTGCGCGACTTGCCCGCGGAAACAAAGGACCGCCACCGTCTCCAGTTGATGGCCAACATCGACTTGGGCGCCGAAGCGCCGACCGTGCTCGAGGCGGGCGCCGACGGCGTCGGGCTTTTTCGGACCGAGTACCTTTTCTTGGAGCGCGGGAAATACCCGACCGAAAAGCAGCAGCGTGATGTCTATGCCCAGACTGTCCGGGCCCTGCGTGGACGGCCTTTGGTCGTCAGGACATTCGACTTGGGAAGCGATAAGGCAATTCCGGGACATGTTCAGGAGACAAACCCCGCTCTGGCGTTGCGTGGAATTCGTCTCTCCTTGCGTTACCCCAATACGTTGAGTACGCAACTCCGCGCACTCCTGGCGGCATCAGCGCGGGGGCCGATCTGGGTCATGCTGCCGATGGTTATTGGTCCGGAGGAACTTCAGGACGCGATACATCACTGGTCGGCGGCCAAGGCCGCGCTCGCAAGCCGGGGGATCCGGTTCGACCGGAAAACGCCGCTGGGGATCATGGTGGAGACGCCATCGGCAGTTTGCATGATCGACGAACTCGCTCGGGCAGCCGATTTCCTGTCCATTGGGTCCAACGATCTCTTGCAATACACGCTGGCGATCGACCGTGGCAACAGCAGCGTGTCGCATCCCAGTGATTCCTGGCACCCGGCGCTCTGGAGGCAGATCGCCTCCGTGATCAAAGCGGGTCACCGGGCGAAGAAGCCCGTATCCGTCTGCGGTGAAATCGCCACCAATCGGATGATGATTCCCATTCTTCTGGGACTCGGCATCGATTCCCTGTCCTGCCACCCGAACTCGGTCCCGGTGATCAAGAGCATGATCCGTTCTGTGAGATATGCCGAGCTCAAGCTGGCAGCCAGAGAGTTCCTCACGCTCGCTTCCGAACTGGACGCGAGGGGGTTCGCTTACGATCTGGCCCGTCGGCTGGGTATCAGGTGATCACGGGTTCATCTCTGGAGTGTCGTTGACCAACGCGAGAACAACTCAGTATACGCTAACGCTGCTCGATGACCCAGAGCGTCATCGGTCGTTGGATCGCGGATCGATGCATGACGCCATCGTGGCGTTCCCCGGACATCTCCGCGAGTCGGTGCGTCTGGCCACTGCGGTTGACTGGTCCGCTTACAAACCAACGACACCGCAGGGCATTTGTATTTGCGGCATGGGCGGATCGGCCATTGGGGGTGATCTGGCGCGGTCCTACTGGGAATCAGAGTCGCCGATACCTATCATTGTGGTGCGCAACGACCGGTTGCCCGCCTACGTCAACGATCACTGGTTTGTCATCGCTTCGAGCTATTCCGGCGACACCGAGGAGACGCTGTCGGCTGTCAGCGAAGCGGCCCATCGGGGCTGCCGGCGGATTCTGGCTCTGGCCGCCGGTGGACGGCTGGTATCACTGGCCGAGGAGAAACGCTGGGCGTTCGTGCGTCTCCCCGGCGGGTTGATGCCGCGCGCGTCATTGGGTTTTTCCTTCGGCGTCGTGATGCTCACACTGGCCGACTGGGGGGTCTCCGGCAACAACGCGATGGAGTTGGCAGAACAGGTGTCGTCCCTCTTGGCAGATTCCGCGTCGCTTCTCGCAGCCCGTGGCCCGCATCTTGATCGCCTGTGCCCGTCTGGTGAGAATCTTGCCAAACAGACAGCCGCCGCGCTCGCCGGACGTGTCGTCGTGGTCCTCGGTTCCACGGGCACGACCGACGTCATCGCCACGCGGTTCAAGACGCAACTTTGCGAGAACGCGAAGGCGCTCGCCTTTGCGAACGCGTTCCCGGAAGTCACACACAACGAGATTGTCGGTCTCGCCGCCTTCGCCGATGCCGCCGATCGTCTGGCCGTTCTCATTCTATCCTCTGACGACGACCACCCAGGCGCGGCCACACGGCAGGAGGCAATGGCGCGCATCCTGCAAGCCCAGGGGATACCTGTTGCGTCCCTTCGGGCCGAAGGGTGCAATCGCCTCGAGCGGATGCTCTCGCTGGTCCAGTTGGGTGATTTCATCAGCTACCATCTGGCCATCCTCACGGACCATGACCCCACCCCCATCGCCGCCATCGAGGCGTTGAAGCGATCGCTCCCACGCTGATGTCAGATCCCCACTCACTCCAATGCCCGTGACCTTGCCAGACAAACAGGCCAGAATCGCCGGGGTAACTCCCACGGATGTTTTCTTGGGTGGCTGGCTGGCGCTGGTGGTGTCGCGATGGCTTCTGCCCACTTGCACGCCGTGCGGGGCAGCGGCCATCGCGCATGCCGGACTGTTTCGCATGGAACGACTCAACGCCCTTGTTCTCTGTGTGATCTTCGCGGCGGCCGTCCTCTGGTACATTGCCCATGCACGGCGCGGCGGGACGATCTACATTCGTCCGTTGCCGGGGCTGTCCGCGGTCGATGAGGCCGTCGGGCGCGCCACCGAAATGGGACGTCCCGTCGTCTTCATTCCCGGCACCGGAGACTTGGACGAGATCCAGACCATCGCGGGATTGTCGGTCTTGGGGCGCGTTGCGCGGGTCACGGCGCGCTATGCCACGCCCTTGCGCGTGCCGGTCCTGTACCCGCTCCCGATGGCGGCGGCGCGGGAGACAGTCCGCGAGGCGTATCTCGACGAAGGCGTGGAATACGTGGATCCGGAGACCGTCCAGTATGTCGCCGGCGAGTCATTTTCCTACGCGGCGCGTGTCGGCGGGATGATGCTGCGTGAACGTCCTGCCGCGGTCATTTACATGGGCCAGTTCACCGCTGAGTCGTTGCTGATTGCCGAGGTAGGACAGTCGACTGGAGCAATCCAGATTGCCGGCACCGCCGCGCCCGATCAGATGCCGTTCTTCATTGCCGCCTGCGATTACACGCTCATCGGCGAGGAACTCTATGCCGCCAGCGCCTATCTCTCAGGCGATCCGAAGATGCTCGGCTCATTGAAGGGTCAGGATGTGATAAAGATCCTGCTGGCCGCCGCGGTCGTGATCGGTGTCCTGTCGGTCACCTTGGGCTGGGGCAGCGCCTGGTTGATGGCTGCCTTTGAGGCGAAGTAGCCGGGAGTCTGCCGCCCTCTATGAAGACCCGTCTTCCTGTCGTCGTCGCGTTCGTCTCGGGGGCGCTCATGATTCTGTCTTTTTTCGGACGGGGTCCCTTGGTCGATTCTGCTTCGGAGGTCGCGCTGACTTGGCAGACCATTGTGGGGGGATTCTCTCTGCTGTTGGGGGCTGTGTCCATCGTGCGCGTGCATTGGCGGCGCGTTGCGACCCGTGAGCGGGACCGGTTTTATTCCCTGTCTCTGCTGGTTTGTTTCGTGGTGATGGCGGGTTCCGGCGTTTTCTTCGGCATCGAACGAGGCACCGTCTTCGAGCGTCTGTTCAACACCATCCAGAGCCCGATGATGTCGACCATGTTCTCTCTCTTGGCGTTCTTTATTGCGTCGGCGGCCTATCGGGCGTTCCGCGCCCGCTCCGTCACCTCGGCGATTCTCTTGCTGACGGCATTGGTCGTCATGCTCGGCCGGATTCCGATGGGGCAGCTGATCTATTCACAGCTCCCGGCGTGGGCCGATTGGGTGATGTCCATTCCCTCGATGGCGGTCCAGCGAGGCATCCTCATCGGCGCGGCGCTGGGGGCCGCGTCGATGTCCCTGCGGCTGATTCTGGGCATTGAGCGAACCTACCTGGGGCGGGGATGAAGAGCGGCAACCGCGCCGATCACACCCCTGCCGGGCGTTCCTTCTGGGATCGTCTCCAGACGGTGGACCGGCGCATCCTCTACACGCTGATCTTTGCCGCCGTGATCATTCCGGTGCTGTGGCCCCTCCATCTGCCCACCCCGACCACCCCGGAGTCACAAGCGTTCTTCAACGCGGTCGATAGTATTCCCGCTGGGTCTGTCGTCCTTTTCCCTTTTGATTTCTGGCCTTCCACACTGGCCGAGACCGAGCCGATGGCCATTGCCGGTCTGCGGCATTGCTTCCGGAAAAACCTGCGCATCGTGGGGCTGTCGAATGTTGGCATGGGTGGTCCCACCATCGCAGAGCGGCTTCTCGACTCGATCGGCGGGGAGTACAAGAAGACCTACGGCGTGGACTATGTTAATCTCGGTTACAAGGCCAACTACTCCGCGGTCCTGCTCGGGATGGGAACGCGCATCGCGGACATCTTCCCGACTGATCACAGGGGGACGCCGATCGGCGATCTCCCTCTGATGCAGCATGTGCCCAACTATGATTCCGTCCGGTTTGTGCTGATCATCTCGGACAATGCCATGGTCGACTACTGGGTGGCGCTGGTCAACGCACGCTTCGGGTTGCCGATGGTGGCCGGTGTCACGGCGGTTATGGCGCCGAAGGCGCTTTCATACATCCAGTCCCGCCAGCTCCTCGGATTGCTCGGTGGCATGAAGGGCGCGGCTGAATATGAGCAGTTGACCGGACTGGCGGACAGAGCAACCCGTGGCATGGATGCTCAGTCGCTGGTCCACTTCCTGATCATTCTGTTCGTCCTCATGGGCAATACGGGATACTTTGTCATACGTCACAGACAGCGCCATCTTCCGTTGGGGGGCGTGAGACCATGACGGACTGGCTGTCGCACCAGTTTCCATTCTTCCTGACGATGGTGACGGCGTTTTTCACGCTGGCAATCTTCTCGTTTCTCTATCGGGACAATCCGTTTTTCAAGTTCGCCGAGCATGTCTTCGCGGGGTTGTCCGCGGGTTATTACTTCGGTCTGATTTATCAGTCGGTCATTGTCCAACAAGTCTGGTTTCCGCTCACCCACAACGGGCAATGGAGCGTTCTGATCCCCGGCGCGCTGGGCCTTCTCATGTTCGCCCGGTTCATCCCGCGCATCGGCTGGACAACCCGGCTTCCTCTTGCCTTCGTCATCGGCAGCACGGCCGGGATCATGTTCATCCAGCAGTTGCACGGCGTCATTCTTCCCCAGGTCGGGCGCACATTCCTCACGCTGGGGTCGCTGAACAACATCCTGATCGTCGCGGGTGTGCTGTCAACTTTGATCTACTTCTACTTTTCCAAGCCACACACCGGACCGCTGGGGTGGGTGGCG
>JAVHPP010000037.1:0-3871 GCA_036170655.1 Candidatus Zixiibacteriota bacterium
CAACCACTTCGAAATCAGCGTCGACTGCCTGACCGGCCCCATTGCCTGATTTCTCCTGTGATGGTCCGGGTTGCGGTCCGGGCTGTGGTTCTGGTTGCGGCGCGCTTCCCTCGGTTTTCTGCTTGTAGAGTTCTTCGGCCAGCTTGTGCGATGCGGTCTCCAACTCGCCAAGAGCCGCATCGATGGCCTTGGGATCCGATCCGCCCTGGGCCGATTTGACCTTCTCGATGGCTGTTTCGATTCGCTTGCGGTCGTCGGCGCCGGCTTTGTCGCCATACTCTTTCAAAGTCTTTTCGGCCGCGTAGACCAACTGATCGGCTTTGTTCCGGGCTTCGATCAGTTCTTTTTTCGTGCGGTCTTCTTCGGCATGGGCCTCGGCGTCCTTCATCATCCGTGCGACCTCTTCCTTGGAGAGACCGCTCGACGACTCGATCTTGATCTTCTGCTCCTTGCCGGTGCCGAGATCCTTGGCCGACACATGCACGATTCCATTGGCATCGATGTCAAAGGCCACTTCAATCTGGGGCACACCGCGGGGCGCCGATGGAATGCCAACCAAGTCAAACCGTCCGAGTGTCCGGTTATCGACCGCCAACTCGCGCTCGCCCTGAAGCACATGGATGGAGACAGCCGGCTGGTTGTCGGACGCGGTCGAGAAGACCTGCGATTTCTTGGTCGGGATGGTCGTGTTGCGATCGATCAGTTTGGTCATGACACCGCCAAGCGTCTCGATTCCCAGCGAGAGCGGGGTCACGTCGAGAAGGAGAACGTCTTTGACGTCACCCACCAGCACACCGCCCTGAATGGCGGCGCCGATGGCAACGACTTCGTCGGGATTGACGCCCTTGTGGGGCTCCTTGCCGAAGACCTCGCGCGCCATTTGCTGCACCTTGGGCATCCGTGTCATGCCACCCACGAGAACGACCTCGTCAATATCGGATGGCGAGAGACTCGCATCTTTCAATGCCTGACGGCAGGGTCCGGCAGTGCGTTGCAGCAGATTATCGACGAGGGATTCCAACTTCGCGCGAGAGAGGGTCAAATCGAGGTGCTTGGGGCCGTTTTGATCCGCCGTGATGAAGGGGAGGTTGAGCGACGCCTGCATGGTGGTTGAGAGTTCGCACTTGGCCTTCTCGGCGGCTTCTTTGAGGCGCTGGAGCGCCATGCGGTCCTGACGCAGATCGATGCCGTTGGTCTTCTTGAACTCATCGGCCATCCAGTCAATGATACACTGATCGAAATCATCACCGCCGAGATGGGTGTCCCCGTTGGTGGAACGGACTTCAAAAACGCCCTCGCCCAGTTCGAGAATGGAAATATCGAAGGTGCCACCACCCAGATCATAGACGGCGATCTTCTCGTTCTTTTTCTTGTCGAGCCCATAGGCCAACGACGCGGCGGTCGGCTCGTTGATAATGCGAAGGACTTCGAGACCAGCGATTCTGCCAGCATCTTTGGTGGCCTGGCGCTGCGCGTCGTTGAAATACGCGGGCACCGTGATCACGGCCTGTGTCACGGTCTGTCCCAGGTAGTCTTCTGCAGTCTTTTTCAACGACTGCAGGATCATGGCCGAGATTTCGGGCGGTGAATACTCCTTGCCGCCAGCGACAACACGCACTTCACCGGCGCTGTTGTCGGTTACCTTGTAGGGGACGAGCTTCTCCTCCGAAGCGACTTCAGCGTGACGCCGCCCCATGAACCGTTTGATCGAATAGACGGTATTCTCCGGGTTGGTGATGGCCTGCCGTTTGGCAATCTGGCCGACCAGCCGCTCACCATCCTTGGCGAATGCGACGACAGAGGGTGTGGTTCGCCCACCTTCGGCGTTCGGGATCACAGTTGGCGTGCCACCTTCCATAACCGCCACGCAAGAGTTCGTTGTACCCAGATCGATGCCGATGACTTTACCCATTGCTATGAACCTCCTTAGCTCAATGGAATACTGACTCTCTTGAACCTCACGGACACGTTTGTTCGCCGAGCGACCCGGTTGACACGGTGCCCGGTTTCCCATTTGATACAACCACGCGGGCATGTCGCAGCACTCGGCCGCCCAACAGATAGCCCGGAGAGACTTCTTGTACGACAATTCCAGCCGTGTGTTCCTCGGATGGCATTTGCATCAGCGCCTCATGCAGCGCCGGATCAAAGGGCGAGCCGACGGTTTGCATACGTTCCAAACCGCGTCTGGTCAGGGCGGTGAATAACTGGTCACGTATCAACGAAACCCCTTTGGCGAAGTCCGTCACACCCTCGCCCTGGTGATTGGTATTCAGGGCACGGCCGAAGCTGTCGAGAACTTCTGTCAGTTCGGCAATCAGATCACGCTCTGCATTACGGACCAGCTCGGTATAGTCACGCGCGGAGCGTTTGCGAAAGTTGTCAAATTCGGCCGCCAGACGCAAGAAACGATCCTGCCAGTTTTCCGCCAGAGGCGACTGGAGTGTCTCCGGGGCTGGGGCCGATTCTGCGCGCGACGGTTCGACCGGCGTTTCTGCAGGTCCAGTTCCGGGAGAATTCCCATCTTCGGACGGTACCGTTTCGGCATCCCGCACACCGGCCGGGATATCGCGATTCTCCTGATTCATGTCTCCATCTGCTCCGATAGCAACTGCGCGGTGTATTCGACAATCGAGACCAGTTTGGCGTACTCCATGCGCATCGGACCGAGAATGCCGATCGTCCCTTCAACCTCCCCGGCACGATAGGCCGCGGATACCAGAGAACATCCTTCGGCGCCTTCGAGATTCACTTCGCGCCCGATCGTGACCACAATACCTTCGCCGATGCCGCGCTGGCGCAATAGATCGACGAGGGGGGTCCGCTTTTCTATGACACGCAAGATGCTCCCAAGCACCTGGTGGTCGGCAAACTCCGGCTGGCTGAATAGATTGGACGTGCCCTCCACATGCAACGATTCGCCGGCCGCATTCCCGGTCAAATCCTCTGCTGCTTCGACAAACAGCTTGACGAGCCGGGGATCGGCACGATGATCGTCCTTCAACCGCTCGGGTGCGATCATCTTCAGAGAACCCAACGTTTGACCGGCCAGACGTTCATTCAACGCACGCTGTGTCTCTTCCATGGAACGCTGGTCAATGTCCGATGCGACTTCCATCAGGACGGTACGCACAAGACCGGACTGGATCCCCAGCACCACCAGCACGCGGCATTCCGCCACCGGCACCAGTTCGATACGCGAGACGACACCTCGGTCAAAGCGTGGGGCCAGCGTCACACCGATCTGGGAGGTAACCGACGCCAGGACATGAGCGGCTTGTGCCATGATGTCGTCAACCGCCCGCATGTGCTCGGCGGCCAGTTTGTCCTGCAGAGTCTTCGCCAGATCGGGTGTGATCGGTTGCCGGTCAATCAGATTGTCCACATACGTCCGATACCCTTCATCGGTCGGGACGCGGCCCGCCGAGGTATGCGGCTGTCGAATCAGGCCGAACTCCTCCAGATCCTGCATCGTGTTGCGGATCGTCGCTGGTGACAAACCGATGGGGTAGCGATTGGCTAGGACGCGCGATCCCACTGGCTCCGCGGTTGAGACGTAATGGTCAATCAGCACACGGAGAATCTGTTTTTCGCGACCGTTGAGCGTTTCAAAAGCCATTGCCCTTGTCCTTCCGCAATCCAGTCATGCAACCCAATCAGGTCCAGCGTGATAACGTGTCACCCAACTCACAGCGGGAGATCTGACGTCTCGTTAGCACTCTCGGCTGGAGAGTGCTAATGCTTCTACGACATTTCAGGTTATCGGTTTGCCGCGATTGGCACTTTTCGGCGGGGGCGATGAGCATCAGGTGTTTAAGTTATTGATGTTCATTATACTTACGAGGAATGGACCGCGACTACTTCAGAAGTC
>JAVHPP010000038.1:0-3860 GCA_036170655.1 Candidatus Zixiibacteriota bacterium
TTGTAGGAGCGCAGCTCGCCCCGGACAAGATCGGTCACGACTTCCTCGTGGGTGCCGCCGAGAACCATAGGGCGCTTATGCCGGTCTTCCAGGCGCATCAATTCGGGGCCCACATCAGAATAGCGTCCGGTTTGCTGCCAAAGTTCGGCGGGATGCAGGACCGGCATGGTAATCTCGAAGGCGCCGGACTTGTCCATCTCTTCGCGGACAATGGCCGAGATCTTGTGGATCACGCGCTGCATCAGCGGCAGGTAGACGTAGATTCCGGCCGTGAGCTTGCGGATATATCCGCCACGCAGCAGGAAACGGTGGCTGACGAGCTCGGCCTCGGCGGGATCATTCCGCAGGGTTGGTATAAATGTACGGGTCATGCGCATAATAGATGGTGTCCTCTCGCAGGTGTTCCTCCGGCGCGTCACGGTCCAGACGAGACCGGACGCAAGGAGTGCAGTATACAGGCGCAGACGTGGCGGTCAACTGTTTTGAATGGGATTGGCACACAAGGGGAGTGGGTGCCCTTGAGAGCGGTCCCGCAATGCATGGAGGGCTTGGTCTGCACCCGGCGTTCACCTATCTTGTGTGTGGCGGCGCCAGAATCGTGCGGCGCGGACATGACTGATTATGAACACCCACGGGAAACGATCCAAACCAGATACTTCGCATCGGGCGTTGCTTTTCCTCCCGCTCATGGTCGCACTGATGTTCGCTGTTTTCGCGCCCTCTCCCCTGCTGGCCGAAGCGGATGAGGATACGGCGCTGGCGCTGCCGGAACTTCGTGTGGGCGTGGCCGAGGCAGCGGCACGAATCAACTTCGATCAGCGCATCTGCGACATGAACGATGTCTCGCCCATCGTCACGAACTACGAGGGGATTGTGCGCTTCGAATTTCCCCGCAACACCCGCATTGCCTACCTGTATGGCGCCAAGCTCCTGTTCGGCTGTATTCGAGGCGCAGACACGCTGGTTAGCGAGGGACCGGGGGTTGGGCCCTCATTTATTGGCGAGCCAGCATGGGAAATGAATTCGTATCAGGACGTGGTCGAATCATCATCGCAGAGAAACCGTCCCAACTACGATCCGGCCGCGCGCGCGCAGCAACAGTTTACCCAAGTCTATGACGACACAGCGGTGGTCAAGCCGGGGCGCAATCCGGGATACTACTATGACGCCATCGAGCAGAGGCCGCACGTCCCGATTGGAATTGAAGTACGCCAGACCACATACGTCTGGTCGGATGAATTCTCCAAACGCTTCATCATCGTCGACTACTGGATCAAGAACATTTCCGGGCAACCGATCGAAGATGCATGCGTCGGGGTTTATGTCGACCCCGACATCTATTGGGTCCCCCGGAGCGATCGCAACCCGCTGGCGGTCAGCCCAACCATCAATTTCAACCGCTGGCCGCCGCCGTTCAAATCACCGGATGACATCTGCGGATTGCTGCAGATTGTCCCGGGCATCATCGGGGGAACGAAGGACACGGTGAACATTGCCTGGGCAATCGACAACGACGGCGATCCCTGGTATGGGGATTTTAACCAGCGAAGTCCGACGAGCGCAATCGGGGTCCGTGTGTTGCGTGCTCCCGGCGGCCCATTCAGCTTCAACTGGTGGGTGACCGATGAAATCCGTTCGGACTGGGGGCCCCGGCTCATGAAGAACCAGTCGAACTACTATCGTTTCCCCGGCTCACCCTTCGGCGACCGCAACCGCTACCGGATGATGACCAACCGGGAGATCGACTACGACCAGGTGTATTCGGCGATCGATCACGCGGCGGAGGGGTGGGGGCCGCTGGCGGTCCGCCCCGGCATGTCGCGCGATGTCGCCGATGGCGGCGATTGCCGGATGATTCTCTCGCATGGTCCCTTTGGTCCCATAGCACCGGGCGACTCGGTCCCCTTCACGGTCGCCTTTTTTGCGGGCGCCCATGTGCACACCGATCCGGCCAACTTTACGAACAACTTCAGCCCCTTCAACCCGCATTCCTACCTCGATCACCTCAATTTCACCGACCTGATCCGCAACGGGCGCTGGGCCGACTGGGTATTTGACAACCCCGGCACCGATTCGGATACCACAGACGCAATCAACTCCCGCGGCCGCGCCTACTTGATTGACTGCGCCGGTGTCGATACAGTCGGATATGATACAACAATAGTGGGAAACCCGCCGGAAACCACTCTGGTACCAATTGAGCAAATGAAGGGATGCGACTCCGTTTTCTACAAGGGGGATGGCATCCCGGACTTCAGCGGGCCCTCGGCGCCGCCAGGCCCGGTCTTCCAACTGATCACCAAACCCAACCGCGCGATCTTGCGCTGGGACGGCGCCTATTCGGAGACCGTCCGTGACCCGATATCCGGCGTGCGGGACTTTGAAGGATACCGGGTCTATGCGGCGCGCACCGATATCAATGACCAGTATTCGCTGATCACCAGCTGGGACAAGGAGGATTACCGGCGTCTCGCCTATGATCCGGCCACGCAGTCGTGGCTGCCCGTCTCGGATCCGTTGCCTTTGGAACGCTGGCGGCAGATCTTTGACGACACGTCATTTTATCCCGGGCACTATGCCACACCATCTTTTGCTGAAGCATACCTTGATACATTTCCCGACACCCTGCGAAACGCGGATGGCGCCATTGTGGAGATCGTCCACCGCGCACGGTATTCGTATTGGATCGCCGAGGCCGACAACCGGGGAAATGAGTACGATGAAGGCGGCGGCCGCGACACGAATCTGATCCAGCGAATTGGTCAGCGGGACACGGTTGTCGCCGGGGAGCGGATGGCCTATGGCATCTACGAGATGACGCTCGACCGCCTGCAGTCGTCGGTGCCGCTCTACTTTGCGGTCACGACCTTCGACTTTGGCAATTATCGCACGAATCTTGGGCCGCTGGAATCGGCGCCGGGAATCAATAGCCGGTACGCACAGCCGATTTATTCTGCTGACATCGTACTGGACTCCGGCTTGAAGGTGGGTGTGTTCCCCAACCCCTACAAGATCGAATACCGCGATGGCCGTGGCAACCGCACCAGTTATTTTCGCGAGGGTTATGAGGGGACCGGCGAGCTCGAATTCTCCGAATATGACCGCCGGATCAACTTCATCAATCTGCCGGATACCGCGACGATCCGCATCTATTCCCTGGACGGCGATCTCATCCGCGAGATCCACCACCCCGATCCGTTCCTCACAACCTATTCATCTTCGGTTGGCTGGGATCTCATCTCGCGCAATGCACAGGCGGTCGTCTCCGGCATTTACATTTACCGGATTGATTCCCGTCTCGGGTCGCAGGTTGGGAAGATCGTCATTATCAAGTAGATTGCGCCATTGCGAGTCCCCGGCCCGGCGATTTTGTGTGAGGACAGCAGGGAGATGACTACGGGTTCGTACTGGCTCTTGTGGGATGGCGGCTGCGGTTTTTGCCGACGGGTTGTCGGATGGGTGCAGTCACACGATCGGGAAGGCGTCTTTCAGATAATACCCTATCAGGAAGCGCCTTCTCCCCCGATGACGCCGGAGCTTTACGCTCGTTGCCGTCATGCTGTCCAAGTGGTGTGTGCTGACGGCACGACAATGGAAGCCGGCCGCGCGGTGGGATTTGTCTTGGAGCGAATTGGCTGGAGGCGTCTGGGGCGCGTGCTGAATGCGCGGCCGGTCGCTCCGGTCACCGAATGGGGGTATCGATTCATCGCCCGGCACCGCGGCGTCATCGGGCGTGTCCTGTTTGGGCGATCGTGTTCGGACCGGTGAGCCAAGGACCTCTAACAAGTCGATTGTTCGGGAGGGCGAGGCTCCTGCCGAGCCTCTTCGGCGGAAGGCAAAAAAGAGGCTCGGCAGGAGCC
>JAVHPP010000039.1:0-17420 GCA_036170655.1 Candidatus Zixiibacteriota bacterium
GTAGGGGTCATTCTCTGCGATCAGTCGTTGCAGCTCGTGTTTCGCGCATTGGACCACACGGCTCTCGAACCAGCCGATGATCGCCGTCGGACTGTCCGGCGGAGTTGCTGAGGACCAACTCTTGGCAAGCGTGGAGTCTGGGCCAGGACCGCTGGCGAACAACCCGGTCACCGCCCAGAGAGCCAGCTGTGGATGGTCGAATTCCTGGATCCGTGAGGCGGCGGTCAAACGGCTGCGCAAGCAAGCCAGCACTATCTCGGCGGCGATACGGATCAGGCGAGTCTGTTCCGTCGGTGGCGGGTGCCCTTCGATCCATCCCCGGATCAGCCGGACGATTTCATGAGAGCCATCGAAATCACGCGCGGACATCGAGGATTGCCTGCTTCTTGGGGTCGCATGCGACCGGGTGGGCAGATCTGTACGTCGTCAAACAATTCGGGCACGTCCGGACTCCAGTCTGAGACAGGGTATGACCATCGAAGCAGAGCCTGCGCCCGGTGTGATTATAGGATAAGCGATTTGGTTCACAATATCAAGAAGATCACGCATCGGTCGAGGGTACGTCTGCGCTTGTTCGGATATCTTCTGTCACCTACAATGCTCCCTGCTTGTGCCGCCACTCGCTCTCGGGTGGCGCTACCCTGGTCTCATGACGACGAACACGTCCATGGTGCATACACGCCGCAGCACATTCTTAGCGGACGCGGGTCTGTTCTACGCGGCTCTCATCTGGGGATCGACTTTCTTCATAGTCAAGCAGGCGCTTGGGGACATCGACCCGGTCATCATGGTTGCCTACCGTTTTCTGCTCGCCGGGACAATTCTGCTGGGTTTTGTGCTGAGTACAAGAAGGCCGATCCTGCGAGGACTCCGGCAGGGCGTGTTTCTCTCCGTGATCCTCTGGCTTCTGTATGTCCCGCAGACCATCGGACTGAAGCTGACAACTGCGTCGAATTCCGGACTAATCACCGGGTTGTTTGTCGCATTTGTACCATTGTTTCTTCGGACGATCTTTCATCGCCGCCCCACGGTGATGGAGGTCATCGCTTCCGGTGTGTCACTCGTCGGCTTGTGGATCTTGACCGGCGGGCTGTCGCATGTCAACGCAGGGGACATGCTGACACTCGTGGCGGCGATGGCCTATGCTCTGCACCTGCTCTATTCAGACAAGTACATGAAGGCCGGAATTGATCCATTCGTCATCAGTTGCCAGCAGTTTCTCTTGGTTGGACTTCTTAGCCTGATCGTCGGGCTTGTCGCGAAGCTCCCATTCCATGTGGGATCGCCGGCGGCCTTGGGGATAGTCATCTTCCTCGCTCTGTTCCCCACGCTCTCGGCATTCGTCATTCAGATGCTGGCGCAGAAAATCGCGTCGCCACTGCGTGTCTCGCTCATCTTCGCCCTCGAGCCGGTGTTCGCGGTTGTCTTCGCCTGGACAATGGGCGGCGAATGGTTCACATGGCGTGGCGGGACAGGCGGAGCCGTGATATTCCTCGCCTTGATTCTCTCCGGAATACACGGGCAGAAGGAGCCGCTGTCAGAGCTTCAGGGGACATCAGACTGAGGGGATTGACACGAGCATGGCGCGTTTGGCTTCGGACACCACGGTCACGAGCGCGCCACGAATTGTCCGATCACATCGATGCGTTGCACATTCATCCCGGCGGCGTGGTGAATTCCGGCGCGAACGTACCGATAAAGAGAGTGTGGCGGCATAACTGCCGATTGCAGAGGCGATTGCGTGGCATGTCAAATGTGGACACTCTGTCGCCAAGAAATGCCGTTTCGTTGCGTTTATGTGATTGCGGGTGGTGTGCACTGGGGTATATTGAATTGGGAAGGTAGCAGAGGCGCAATCAGCGATGTCGAGTCAATCTCCTGTGGTTCAACAGATTAAGGGCATGTCCACTCCGCATGCCGGCGGAGTTATCCCGTTGGAGGCGTCATGAGACTCGAACTGGGATTGAGACTGAGACAAACTCTCGCTCCGCAGCTGATTCAGTCGCTGAAGATGCTGCAAATGCCGGTCTTGAAGCTGGAGCAAGTCCTGCGTCAGGAGCTTTCGACCAATCCCATGCTCGAGGAAGTTGAGGCCATTGAAACGGTGGATGAACCGGAGACCATGGCATCGGAGTTGTCCGAACCAGCCCCTGCGCCTTCGGGAGATGAGAAAATCGACTGGGAAAGCTACTTGGGCGAGGACAGCGAGTTTGTCCCCCACCGGTTCTCAGAGCAATCAGATGAAGCGTGGGAACACACCCCCATCATGGAGACCACGCTCTACGACCATCTGCTGGAGCAGTTGAATCTGTCCAAGCTCTCCGCCGAGGACGTTGAGATCGGCGAGTTTATCATCGGTAATCTGGATTCTTCGGGGCTGCTGGGCATGTCGACAGCGGAACTGGCAGAGGCGTTGAAAGTATCGGTGGAGAAGGTCGAGCACGTTCTCAAGTTCGTGCAGGGTTTTGACCCGCCCGGAGTCGGGGCACGGGATCTGCGTGAGTCGCTCTTGATTCAACTCGATCAGCGTGGGCTGGCCGACGGTCTGGAGGCGAAGATTGTCCGGGAACACTGGCACGAGCTCGATCGCAAGACACACACGCAGCTGGCCCATGCGCTGGACGTGACGGTCGAACGTGTCAAAGAAGCAATGGATGTGTTGCGCACGCTTTCCCCACGGCCCGCGCAAGGACGGTTCACCACGCCGGCCCTGCCGGTCATTCCGGACCTTGTTGTCGAACGCATCGATGACGAATATGTCATCTATCACAATGACCGCAATCTCCCCCGTCTGCGTGTCACGACGGCGTACCGCGATGTCTTGCGGCGCGGCAACAACTCACCCGACGAGATCAAGAAATATGTGAAAGACAAGCTCGAGCAGGCACGCTGGCTGATCAACGCCATCAACCAGCGCCGGACAACCATGATCAAGGTCATGGAGGCCATTGTCGCGGAGCAGAAGGAGTTTTTCGAAAAGGGTCCCACCCATCTCAAACCGTTGCGGATGAGCGACGTCGCGGACCGTGTCGAGATGAACGTTGCCACCGTGTCACGTGTCTCGAAAGACAAGTATGTTCAGACACCCCAGGGCGTGTTTGAGATCAAGTCATTCTTCACGGGTGGTGTTGAACGCGAGGACGGCGATGCGATGACGAAGCGCACCGTCAAGACGCGTATCACTGAAATGATCCAGGGTGAAGATGCGGCCTGTCCACTCTCGGACCAGGAGATCTTCAAACGGCTTCAGAATGACGGAATCAAAATGGCGCGGCGAACCGTTACGAAGTACCGAGAAGAGTTGAAGATTTCCTCAGCACGATTCCGTAAACGGGCACCCCACCGACCCGAAGAAGAGCCGTCGGCCTCCCCACTGGCATCGCCGCCGGAGGCGGATCCTGAGGCGGCAGGGAGAGTGGAGATTGAGGATGGCTTCACTGTTCCCGGGGTTTCGACACAGCCACGAACGGACACGACAGGGCACGTGCTACTGGAACATCTGCCGTCCAAAGATGCGACAATCCACCCGGCGATTCCCGGGAGAATCTGATTGAGAGAATCGGTTGCGCCAATCTGGGGACGGGCTTATCATGAGTCTGTCCCCTTTTGTGCTTGGGGGGAGTCACAGCGTGATTCAGAACTGAGCAGACTTCTACGCGAGCAACTAACAGGGGGAGTGCATGGACCGCAATCTGGCCCTGGAAATGGTGAGGGTGACCGAGGCCGCCGCGCTGGCTGGCGCTCGGTGGCTTGGCAAGGGGGACCCAAATGCCGCCGACCAGGCCGCCGTCAACGCCATGCGACGGGTCTTCAACGACATTGAGTTCAACGGGACCGTCGTGATCGGCGAGGGCGAGCGGGACGAAGCGCCAATGCTATACATCGGCGAAAAAGTTGGCACCGGCCATCCCCCACAAGTCGACATTGCCCTGGATCCGCTTGAGTGTACCAATTCGGTGGCCTACGCCCGACCAAATGCTCTGGCCGTGGTCGCGATGGCCGCGCACGGCCACTTCCTGCACGCGCCGGACACATATATGGAGAAGATTGCGACGTCTGAAAAAGCGCGCGATGCCATCGATCTTTCTCGTTCGCCATCCACCAACTTGAAAAACATCGCCGACGCGCTCGGCCTGACACTCGAGAACATGACGGTGGTTATCCTCGATCGGGAACGTCACGAGCCTTTGATTGGCGAAGTTCGGAGTTTGGGCTGCCGGATTCAGTTGATCCCGGATGGGGACGTATCGGCCGCGATTGCCACCGCTCTTCCCGGATCGGGCGTTGATGTCCTGATGGGTACTGGCGGCGCGCCCGAAGGGGTGCTGGCGGCTGCCGCGTTACGCTGTGTCGGCGGCGCGATGCAGACACGGCTGAAGCCCCGCAACGACGATGAAGTACGCCGCGCCAAGAAGATGGGCGTGGTTGACATGGGACACATCTACAACGAAATGGAACTGGCACAGGGCGATGACATCATGTTTGCCGCGACGGGAGTCACCAACGGCGACCTTCTCAAGGGGGTGCAGTTCCGTCCCGGTGGCGCGACCACGCACTCGATCGTGATGCGCGCCCATACGCACACCATCCGATTCCTGGAGACCCATCATTCGTTTGTCAACAAACCGACATTCGACCAGCTCTGAGCCGTAACACCCCATGACCCGGGAACTTTCAGAAAGGAGCCGAGAGCATGAAAGTCCGCATGACCGCTCGCCACTTTGAACTGAAGGACGGACTCAAGTCCCACATCGAAAGCCGTTCCAGCCAGTTGGAACGGTTCTCTGCCAACATCATCGACTTGCACTGGGTGATGGAGTTGGACAAACACCGTCACGTGGCCGAATTGAGCGCCCAAGTGCATGGCACGGTTTTGACCAGCCGTGCCGAGACCAACGACATGCGCGCCTCGGTGGACGAGGTCACAACAAAAATGGAAGGACAATTGAAGAAGTACAAGTCGCGTCTGAAAGACCGGGATCAAAAAACAGTCGCTGACGACAAGACGACGATCTCATTCGGCTCCGAAATGTCGGAGGAGGACGAGAGCTGAAACACGCGGATTAGCGCGGGTCACAAAGAATCTGGCATTTATGGAAACGGTCACTGTTGAACGACTGTTGGAGGACCGGCGCAACCCATTCGAGCTAACGGTGCTGGCCGGGCGAACGGGGCTCAAGAAACGCATCCTCAACGCCGAGATCCACAGGCCGGGGCTGGCGCTCTCCGGGTTCGTTGATCGCTATCCCAATAAGCGCACACAGGTCCTCGGTGAGACGGAACTCGCCTACTTGGATTCGCTGGATGCTTCGGCGCGCCACGCTGTCCTGGAGCGACTTTATCGTCTGGATCTGCCGCTGGTCGTGCTGTCGAAAAACCTGGCACCGCCGGAAGAGATGGTGTCACTGGCTGATCAGTACCACACGGTCCTTCTAAATACGCGACTATCCACGACAGAACTCATTTCGCGCCTGTCCAACTATCTTGACGCGCGTTTTGCTCCATCGACGCAACTCCATGGAACGCTGGTGGATGTCTATGGTGTTGGTCTCCTGTACACAGGCAAGTCCGGCATCGGCAAGTCCGAGGTGGCCCTCGACCTCCTCGAACGCGGTCACCGACTGGTGGCCGACGATGTGGTGCGGATCACGCGCCGGTCGGCCGATGTGATCATCGGCACGGGGGGAGAACGGCTGGGACACCACATGGAGATTCGCGGCGTCGGCATCATCAACGTCGAGAAATTGTTCGGGATCCGCGCCGTACGGCAGCAGAAACGCATCGAAGTGGAGGTCCGGCTCGAGCTGTGGCGTGATGACGTCGAATACGAACGGCTCGGTCTCGAAGACAAGTTCACGACCATTCTGGGAACAGAAATCCCGCTGGTCACGATCCCACTCTCTCCGGGCAAAAACATCACTGTCATCTCCGAAGTCATTGCCATGAATCACATGCTCAAGATCTACGGAGTTCACACACCTCGCGAGTTCTCGCGCGCCCTGGCCGAGGAGATGATTCGCCGTCACGCCACAGCCCAATATCTGGAGTCAGACACCGAATGACCGCCACGGGCGGACGCCGGGGGCACTGATGATCGGCATCATCAGATTTGGCCGATAACGTTAACCGGACGCGGGGTATCCGAGTGACTGACGAGATTGCGCCTCAGTGACGTCTGCCCCACTCTCCCACGGGAAGAACTGCAATGGATAGATCCCGAGCGGAACTCAAAGTCGGCCTGACGGTCATGGCGGCCATCGTGATATTCGCGGTCGCGCTCCTTTGGATCAAGGGAGTAAACCTGGAACGGGATTATTATCACATGAACGCTTGGTTTCCCAATGTTGGCTCACTTGAGGTCGGCGATCCGGTGTCCGTATCCGGTGTGCGGCGTGGGAAAGTCCGGACAATTGCTCTCAGCCGGGGCGGCGTCGAGGTCGGCATCCTGCTGGCCAGCGACGTCCATCTGCGGGCCGATGCCATCTTGACAGTCAAGAACGTGGGATTGATGGGAGAACGCTTTATCGACGTCTCAACGGGAACAGCACCTGAACCACTGCCGCCAGACTCCATCCCACGGGGGTTCTATGACACGGGCATTCCCGAAGTCATGGGACTCATGGGTCGTGTGACTGAAGAAATCCGCGAACTGGTCATCGCCATCCGATCGAGTATCGGCTCCGACGAAACGCTCTCGCGCCTGGTGCGCGTTTCGGAAAACATGGAACAGATCTCGCGTCAGATGACGGGCATGGTTGAGGAGCACCGTGCGGGAATCACACGCACGCTGGATAACCTGGAAACCGTTTCCCGCGACCTGCGCCAGACCGTCAAAGAGAACCGCGAGACCGCCACTCGCACCGTGAACCGGTTCGATTCCGCTTCGGTAAAACTGAATCGCTTTGCCGACCAACTGGATACGCTCGCGCGGGATGTTCATGCCGTCGTCAGCGACATCCATTCGGGCGACGGCAGTCTCGCCCGGCTGATCAAGGACGATCAACTCGTCCACCGCTGGGAGTCCGCGGCCACGGAGGTCGAGGCGCTGGTCGCAGACATCCGAAAGAACCCCCGCAAGTATCTCAGCGTCCAGTTGAAGCTGTTCTGAGCCAGGCTGCAATCCGAAGACAGGCTCCGGGGCCGGGAGCGCCTCCCATTCATTCATCAAGGCCAATGCCGGATCGCACGGAGACGCGCGAGCATTCGCGCCACATGCGTTCCCCGCCAGTATACACGCCTTACGGAACCGCACACGCGGAACACGCAGAGATGAATTTGTGATCCTCAGCCAATGCCAGCACCACAGAAACTACTACGAAGCAATCACAAAAACTGCCAACATTGCAACCATTGCGGCGTTACATTGGTCATTTGGCGCGCTTATGGGTGAGTCATGCGCCCCCAGAGGCCAACGGATCGTATGTTCAAGAACCTCGATTTGATCAAACCGTATCTGCAGCGTTACCGCCGCTATCTGATCTGGGGGTTCTGGGCAACGGCGGCATCCAACGCGCTGGCCCTCATGACCCCTCTCGTCTTGCGCTCGGCGATCAACCGGATCGAGAAGTCGGGAGACGCGTCGCATCTGCTCATCGACGGTCTGTTCATCGTCGGTCTCACTGCGCTGTCGGGTGTATTCCGGTTCTGGATGCGGCGCACAATCATCTGGGCCTCGCGCAAGATCGAGTGCGATCTTCGTGCCGGCCTTTTTTCCCATATTCTGTCGCTGGACGGATCGTTCTTTGACCGCACACCGACAGGGGATATTGTCACACGAGCTTCCTCGGATATCGAGCAGGTGCGCCAGATGGTTGGCCCCGCCGTGATGCAGGGGATGAACACATTCGTCACGACGGCAGTGGCCGTCCCGATGATGCTCATCCTGGATACCCGTCTCGCGCTACTCATTCTGCTCCCGCTGCCGCTTCTGGCGGTGGGGACCAATCTCCTCGGGCAGGTGGCGCATCATCGCTTCCTAGCGATCCAAGACCGATTCTCGCAGTTATCGGCCTCAATCCAGGAGTCCCTCGCGGGAATCCGCGTGATCAAGACCCACGTGCGGGAACAGGAGAAGAAACGGGCTTTCCGTGGAGACAATCTTGACTATTTCCGCCTGAACATGGATCTGATCAGAATCTCGGCCGGGTTCTATCCATTTCTGGGGCTGATCTCGGGATCGACCCTGCTGCTCGTTCTCTACTTCGGCGGCCAAGGGGTGATAGCCGGCAAAATCGGACTGGGGACATTTGTCGCCTTCATGTTGTACATGGGGATGCTCATCTGGCCGATGATCGCTCTGGGATGGATTGTATCATTGTATCAGCGCGGCACCGCTTCGCTGAAGCGACTCGCGATGATTTTTGACACGCCACCCAACGTCAGCGATCCCCCGAGCGAGCGGGTTCGCCACCTTCCGCCAACCGGCGCCTTGGAAATGCGACACCTGACGTTCTCCTACAATGGGACCGGGAGAACCGTTCTCAACGGAATCTCCTTTCGCATAGAACCGGGCGAAACGGTGGCCATCGCCGGGCCAACCGGGAGCGGAAAGTCCACGATTGCGAACTTGCTTTGGCGGCGCTACGCCGTTGCTGACGGGACGATGTTTCTCGGCGGCGTGGATGCCAACAACGTTACGCTGTCTGAGTGGCGCACGCACCTCGCCATGGTGCCGCAGGAGCCTTTCTTGTTCTCCGATACCGTCCGGGCCAACATCAGCTTTTCCGGGCATGAACTCGATCAAGACCGGCTTCTCGAAGTCGGTGAGTGGGCGGCATTGAACAAAGATGTCACCGAATTCCCACATGGGTACGACACCATCGTCGGGGAACGCGGCATCACACTTTCCGGCGGCCAGAAGCAGCGGACCACCATAGCCCGGGCGCTGGCCTCGACGGCGGAGATCCTCGTTTTGGACGACGCTTCCAGCGCGGTTGATGCACAGACAGAAGAAGAGATTCTCAGCCGGCTGGAAACGCTCTTCGGCACGCGGATCATTGTCCTCATCACCCACCGCATTGCGACCCTGCAACGGGCGGATCGAATCCTGTTCCTCGAGGATGGCCGCCTGGCGGATAGCGGGACGCATGCGGAGATGGTTGCGCGCAGCGGTCCCTATGCCCACTGGGCGGCGCGCGAAGCGATCAAGGAGAAGCTGGCGGAGATGTAGCTTTATGAGTGAGACGTTTTTCGAAGATGAAGCCTTGGGCAAGGCCTATGACCACCGTCTGATGCGACGGCTGCTTGGTTATCTGCATCCCTACCGCGGGAGGGTCGTGCTGGCCATTATCCTGCTCCTGCTTCTGGCCATTCTGCAGATCGCCGGGCCCTGGGTCATGGCACGGGCCATTGACGGGCCGATGAAGGCACGCGATGCCAGCGGGCTGGTACCGTGGATTGTGCTCTTTGCGGCGGTGTTGCTGGGACAGTTTGCGGTGCAGTATGCGCAGACGATCATCACCCAGTGGATCGGCCAGAAAGCCATGCTCGACCTGCGCGACCAGCTCCATGAACATGTGCTGGCTATGGATATGCGTTTCTTCGACCGCAATCCCGTGGGGCGGATTCTGACCCGCATCACCTCGGACGTGAATTCGCTCAACGAACTGTTTGCTTCCGGGGTGGTCACGATCTTCGGCGACATTTTCACCCTGATCGGCATCGTAGCCGCAATGCTCTATCTCGATCTGCGGCTGGCGCTCGTGACATTTGTGCTCCTGCCGCTTCTGGTCGTGGCCACACTGATCTTCAAACACAAAGTCCGAAACTCATACCGCGAAATCCGGCGGCTCGTGGCCCGGCTCAACGCCTTTTGGCAGGAGCACATGACCGGCATGGCGATCGTGCAGGGCTTCAACCGTCAAGACGAAACGAGAGCCCGGCATGAGGAGCGTAACAGGGACCTGCGCACAGCCAACTTGCAGTCGATTCTGTATTATGCCGTTTTCTTCCCCATTGTCGAATTGGTTGGCGCGGTCTCGCTGGCGCTGATCGTGTGGTACGGTGGGGGACGGGTGGTGATGGGCGCGATGACCTTCGGCGCCTTGACCGCATTCGTACAGTACGCCGAACGATTCTATGCGCCCATCCGCGACCTCGCTGAGAAGTACAACATCCTGCAATCGGCGATGGCATCTTCCGAACGCATCTTCAAACTCCTGGATACCCAGCCCGGAATCACCATCCCGGACATCACCACATCCAGACCGGCGGACAGCAGCCGCGCCGGGGAGGTTGTCTTCGATCACGTCTGGCTCGCCTATCAGGGTGAAGATTGGGTGCTCAAAGATGTTTCGTTTTGCGTATCGCCCGGAGAAACGGTTGCACTGGTTGGCGCCACGGGCGCCGGGAAGACATCGATTGCCAATCTGATTGCGCGTCTGTATGAGTTTCAGAAGGGATCAATCACCGTGGACGGCATCGACGTGCGCGCATGGGACCCCTTTATCCTGCGGCACCGGGTCGGGACTGTGTCGCAAGATGTCTTTCTTTTTTCTGGCACCGTGGAAGAAAACATTCGCATGGGCGACGCGACAATGTCTGATCAGACAGTTGCCGCCGCGGCCCGGCGTGTCGGCCTCGAACGGCTTAGTGACGAAGGCGGCAATGGACTGAACCGAACGGTCGGAGAGCGGGGCGCCGGTCTCTCGGTCGGGGAAAAGCAACTGGTGGCCTTCGCCCGGGTCGTGGCGGATGATCCAGCGGTGTTGATCTTAGACGAAGCCACCTCATCGGTGGACCACGAGACGGAAGCGCGCCTCCAGGAGGCGCTGCGAGAACTGTTCAAAGGCCGCACCAACATCGTCGTTGCCCACCGCTTATCGACCGTCCGCCATGCCGACAGAATCATTGTGCTGCACAAAGGCCGCGTGCGCGAAACGGGGACGCATGACGAGCTGATCGCACAGCGCGGAATCTACTTCTACCTCGACCAATTGCAATCCACGGCTGCAGAGCCCGGATTGGCCGCAACGGTGGAACGGGTCGCTAAATGACAATAGCATCTTCCGACAGTGTCCCAGCGTTCGATCCGGCCTGGAAGGACTATCTCGCTGCGGCCGTTCCCATCGCGCGTGAAGCGGGCGATCTTCTGGCCCGCAGCTTAGGTCAGGCCCGGACGATCGAGTTCAAGGGCGCCATCAATCTCGTCACGGAAATGGATCGCCGTGCCGAGGACTTGATTGTCCGGGCGCTGGGACAATCGTTTCCTCGGTTCGCTATCATCGCCGAAGAAGGGTCAGGCCACACAGCAGAAAGTGGCTATGCCTGGTATGTGGATCCGCTGGATGGCACGACCAACTATGCACACGGCCTGCCGCTGTTCTGTGTATCACTGGGATTGGTCCTTGGCAGCACGCCGGTCTGTGGCGTTGTCTATCACCCGATGGGGCACGAGATGTTCACTGCCGTGCGGGACGGCGGCGCCTTTCTCGGCGAACGGCGGCTGCATGTCTCGGCGACAGCGGAATTGACCAACGCAATTCTGGCGACGGGGTTTCCTTACGACATCCGTGAATCCGACTTCGATAATCTCGATCACTTCGCGCGATTCGCCAAGACAGCGCGGGCGATTCGCCGGATGGGCGCCGCCGCGCTCGATCTCGCTTGGACCGCCGCGGGCCGTTTCGATGGTTTCTGGGAGATGAAGTTATCCCCGTGGGACTGCGCCGCAGGAGCGTTGCTGTGCCTCGAAGCCGGCGGAATCGTGACCGACTTTTCCGGCGGGCCGTTTGACCCCATCAAGGGTCAGGCGGTAGCCGCGAATCCGGCACTGCATCCGCAGATTATCCGTGTCATCGCACAGGGGCGGTATACAAAGTAGGACTTGAACGCTATGTGTCCCGGGAGTTCAGAGCCACACGACGCCGCGCGTGTACCGCGTGTTACGCGCCAGTGGCCCGTGGCCATGACAATTCGTGGCCCCGACCGGGGGTTAGGGCCTCCCAGCCTTCACAAACGCAGATAACCGTTGGAATCCACTTAGAGGTCTTGCCCGCGCTCACGCCACCGCCGCGACCGGGTTCTCCAGCGACTTGAGAATGGTCCCAATCCGGTCGATGCGGAATGGCTTCATGAGGAAAGCATCCGCGGCGCCGTTGGCGAACTCGCGGCCGGAGATCGACGGCGCATACCCCGTAATGAGGACCATCGGCAGGCCGGCGTCAGCCCCCTTGACCGTCCGGATGAGTTCCTCGCCGGACATCAACGGGAGCTTGTAGTCGGTGATGATCGCGTCAGGACGCCGCTGACGGATCTGCCGCAAGGCCGCCTCGGCGTCGGGAACGCTCATGGAGTTGTATCCCAAGGCTTCGACAATCTCGGAAAGGAGAACACGAAACTCGACGTCATCCTCGACAATCAGAACGTCGCGAATGGTGCGCGCGGGAGTTGCAGAGGCGTGGCTGCGGGACAGAACACGCTGCAATACTTCTTCGATCTTCTCGAGGCGGAAGGGCTTGACCAGAAACCCATCGGCGCCCGCGTGTGTCGCCTGCGCCCGGTGTTGCTGGAAGGCAAATCCCGTGATCATGATCACCGGCATCGCGGGACGTTCGGCCTTGATGTGATGCAGCAGGTCCAGGCCATCCAGTTCGGGCATCTTGATGTCGGAGACCACACAGTCGATCTGACGGGAACGCACCAGATCGAGCGCCTGACGACCATCGGTGGCGCCGACTGTTTGATAGCCGATGGCCTCGAGCGATTCGATCAGCAGATTTCGTATGCGCGGATCGTCGTCGACAATCAGTATGATCTCGTTCACGTCACTTCCCCCGCGGACGCCGTGTTGTGGCCCGGCGTTTGGTCGCCGGGACCCGGGTACGGTGTCCCCGAATGACCGCCAGAAGCGCAGCGGTCTTCTCTTTCAATAGTTCGGCAGTCTTGGCCTCAACATTGAGCCGCAGGAGGGGTTCGGTATTGGACGGGCGCGCATTGAACCACCCGCCATCAAAGCTGATGGTGATTCCGTCGGTGTTGTCTGGGGGAGAATCCGGGAATGCTTCAACGATTTTCTCCAGTGTTTTCGGAATGCTCTTGACACGGGTGTTGATCTCGCCTGAACGGAAGTAGGGGTTCAAGGTGGAGACGAGGGCCGACAACGGGCGCTGATCCCCCGAAAGAGCCTCCATCGCCACCAGCATGGCGATGAGCCCCGAATCAGCGTACCAGTTCTTCTGGAAGTAAAAGTGCCCGGAATGTTCGCCGCCGAAGATGGCTCCGAGACGTTTCATCAAGGGTTTGATCAGGGCATGCCCGACGGGGGTGCGAATGGCACGCCCCCCCTCGCGTTCGATTAACTCCGGTACCGCCTTGGAACATATAAGGTTATAGAGAATCGTGGCGCCCGGAGTTTTACCCAAGAGGCTCTTTGCGACCAGCATGGTCACAATGTCGCCACCGAGTGGACTCCCGGTTTCATCGACCAGGAACATCCGGTCGGCATCGCCGTCGAAGGCGACTCCGAAGTCAGCCCGTTCTTTGCAGACGCGTTCCCGCAGATCGGCCAGATTGGCCGGTTCGATGGGATTCGCCGGATGATGGGGAAAAGTCCCATCGAGCTCGAAGTACATCGGGATCAATTCAAGCGGCAGACGCGCAAACACCGCCGGGAGAATGGTGCCTGCCATGCCGTTGCCTGCATCGACGACGACTTTGAAATGGCGCAACCGCGAGGCATCGACAAACGACAGAACATGGTCGACGAAATCCGGGATGACATTCACCGTCTCGCGAGAACCGGGTTCCCGGTCGTAGTGAAAACCCTCCAGACTGATCGTTTCCCGTATTCGGTCGATCCCATCGCTGCCGGAAAGCGGCTCCACCTGCGCACGGCACAGTTTGAAGCCGTTGTACTCGGGCGGATTGTGGGAGGCGGTGATCATCACCCCGCCATCCGTCCCCAAGTGGCCGACGGCAAAGTAGAGCGCGTCGGTCGAGACCTGCCCGATATCGATTACCCGGCACCCGGATTCGATCAGCCCTTCGATCAGCCCATCGGCCAGATCGGCCGAGTGGACCCGCATGTCGCGTCCGACGGCGATCGTTGTACCCTTGATCTCCACGGCGAAGGCCATTCCGATCAGACGCGCCGCCGCACGATTGATCTGGTCGGGCACGGTTCCTCTGATGTCGTAACTCTTGAAGACTTCCGGCGAAACCACCACGGCCTGAACCTTATCGTTCTTCCTCACGCTCTTCATAGAAGCCAGTCTCCCAAGATTGTCCTGCCTGGCGAAACGCCACGCGCACCCAAAAACGTCGTCGCAGAGCGTCAGGTCAACCGGATTCGAAGCCAGCGATATTGACACGCTGTGAACTTCTCCCCACCTTGGGGATTCGAGAGACGATAACATGGCCACCGTGCAATTCGACAATGTGGACAAGTCATTTGGGGAGCGGCATGCCCTCATGTCCGCGAGTTTCGCCGTCGAGGAACACGAGTTCGTCGTGCTCGTTGGTCCATCCGGTTGTGGCAAGTCCACGGCGCTTCGTCTGGTGGCCGGACTCGATGTCCCCGATCAGGGACGGATCCTGATCGACGGAAAAGATATGCGGCATGTCTCGCCGAAGGATCGGGGATGCGCGATGGTCTTTCAGTCGTATGCGCTTTATCCGCACTGGACGGTTTACGACAATCTGGCATTTCCTCTGAAGCTGCGGCACACGGGAAAACAGGACATCCAGCGCCGTGTGTCCCAGATCGCCACCGAGCTGCGGCTAACCGATGTCCTGGATCAGAGGCCGAAGGAATTGTCGGGGGGACAGAGACAACGGGTGGCGGTCGGGCGCGCCATGGCCGGTGACCCGCCGATTTTTCTCTTCGATGAGCCGTTGTCCAACCTGGACGCCCCCCTGCGGGCCGCGATGCGGGGCGAGATCGTCGTGCGCCAGAAGGCACTAAGCAAAACAACCCTGTATGTCACACATGATCAGGCAGAAGCGCTGACCATGGCAGACCGCGTGGTCATCCTTGATCAGGGGTGTGTGCAGGGTATCGGCCCGCCAGAGCGGCTGTATCGTGATCCCCCCAACCGTTTTGTCGCCGCTTTCCTCGGACGTCCCACGATCAACTTGCTCGATGGCACGCTCCGCCGAATGGATGGACACTGCCGGCTCGAGCCACTGGGGTGGGAACTTCCCGATGTGGTCGTTTCGCGAATCCCGGCTTCCGAGGGACGCACGATTCAGGTCGGTGTGCGCGCCGAGGACATGATGTTGCAGCCCTGGCGAGATGGACGCCGGTGGACTGTCACCGGCCGCGAGTTCCTCGGTGACAAGATCTTGTATACCGTTCAGAGCACCGAGTGGACCGTGACTGTCCTCACCGATCCACACTGCACCTTCGAATCGGGGACGCCGGTCGCGGTGGAACCGCATCTGGAAAAGATCATGTGCTTCCAACCTGGCGACGGTCAGCGTCTCGCCTGAGCCAAGATCTGCCACACCATGCCGGAACTGCCTGAAGTTGAGACGGTGGTGCGCGGGCTGCGTCGCCATCTGCTGATGAGAGGTATCCAGCGGGTGATCTTCGCTTCGGAACGAATCGCAGCGGCCAATCAGCCGGAGTGGGAATCGCACTTGCGCGGGCGTAGGATCGAAGCGGTCGAGCGACGGGGCAAGTACATCCTCGTCCGGCTATCCGGCGAGGAGGTTATGATCGTGCATCTGCGGATGACAGGACGGCTCTGGGTCAAACCCGTCCGTTACCGGCGTGCAATACACGATCGTTTCATCCTGTCGCTGGATGATGGCCGTCGGCTTGTCCTCGTGGACCCACGCCAGTTCGCACGGGTGGAGCGGACAACGGCAGATCACTTGGAGGAGCACCCCGGATTGCGCAAGTTGGGTCCTGATGCTTTGACCATCGGCCACGCGACGCTGAGGTGCGTATGCAAGTCGTCACACCGGCCCATCAAGGCCCTTCTCTTGGACCAAACCCGTCTGGCCGGATTGGGGAACATTTATGCAGATGAGTGTCTGTTTCGGGCGCGAATTCGCCCGGCAACACCAGCGGATTCACTCGGCTTGATTCGAATCGAACGCCTTCGCACTGCGATCACGTCTGTTCTCACAGAGGCAATCGAACTTTGTGGGACAACCTTCGATACCTTCTCGGATGTGGAAGGCACAAGCGGCGGGTTCGGGCCACATCTGATGGTGTATCGCCGGACCGGTCAACCATGTCTCCATTGCGGTGCGATTATCCGGCGCATCGTGATTTCCGGACGCGGCACGCATTTTTGCCCGCGTTGTCAGGCACGATAGAGAGCCACGGAATCAGGCCGCTACTCATTGTCTATCAATGAGTTGACATATTGTAAGATCCGGCTGGATGAAACGATCGCCAACGTGTTGCGATGGTGGCTCAATGTCTCCGCCCGCAAAGCCGATTGATAAACTGAGGTGACAGTGGAGACAGGACAGACAGCAGAGAGAATGCCAGCGGCGCGAATAATCGATGTGCTGGTGGTTGACGACGAGCGCTCCATTCTCGGCGTCGCCCGTGAGATCATCGGGGAGTATGGCCATCGCGTGTGGGTGGCCGGCAACGGCGCGGATGCCCTTCTCCATCTGGAATCAGAGAAAGCCGATCTCATCATCACCGATATCATGATGCCGGGAATGGATGGCATCGAGCTGTGCCGCCGTATCCGCACGCAACATCCGTCAATGCCGTTGGCAATCATGACCGGCTACTCGAATCGTGAATTGCTGCGCCAAGCGGAGGATATCGGCATCCTGGAATGTCTGAGAAAGCCGTTCAAGGCGTGCGACATGATGGCGGTCGTCAACCGTGTCGCGCAGCAACCATCGCTATAAGAGTTTCGCGCATCTGCAAAAAAAGACCGGCCGGACGGGAACCTGTCCAGCCGATTCTCATTTGTGCTGCCACGGCCTCTCAGCCCGCCGAAAATGTGATCAGCAACTGGCTGCCTTCGTTAATCTTGAGCCTAAAGGGCAGATTCGTGGCGATTCCGTACAGGTAAAAATCGCCCGTCTCCACCAGCGAAAGGAAAGCGGCCAAATTCTCTCTGTAGGTCACCGACTCGTCGAATCCGATCGTTCTGGTCTCCCCAGGAGCGACGCTGATCCCATGCAGGATACGCGTAGCGTGGGCCAGCACGTCTTCTGTGGTCATGTACAGCGAATCTGACACGTAGACGGCACCGGTGTCGCGAACGCCACCGGTATTCTGAATGACCACCTTGAATTTCACATCGACGATGTTTTTGATGTCGTCCTTGTGATCTTTCCAGGTGGAATTCCCCGTCAGGTCGATGTGCTTTGAGTACAGGGGCTTCTCGATAGACGGTTCGCCACCCCAAGGGATAACAATCACGAACTGGCCGGAAACAATACATCCGACAAGGACGAGTATTGCGGTGATGCCTGTCAGTGCGAGCGCGTGGCGTAAAAAC
>JAVHPP010000040.1:0-51277 GCA_036170655.1 Candidatus Zixiibacteriota bacterium
GTCGAGAAGGGTCTGTATGTCTTCACCGTGGAATCCGAGGACAAGTGCGGTTACCGCGAAGTGGAGCATGCGACTCCGACCTACTGCTGGTCCGACAAAGCGCCGGCGTATGCCTGTGTGATTCAGCCGGAGCCCGGCAGTTTGTATTGCGACAACACATATCATGGACTGACGATCTACACCTGTGCGAAGGATTCGGCGAGCAACGACATCAAGAGCGTCACCGCTTGGGGCCGTCTGCAGGATATCAGTCCGGCGGCCGGCAATCAGCCCGGTGACTGGTTCGTGCTCGGTAATGCAAGCCAGGTCGAGCCGGGTGTGTGTTTCCACATTGTCCTCAGCTCGTCCCAGTTGAACTACCAGGTGGGGGCCGACACGGTTCAGAGGATCGAGGTCGCCATCGGAACCACGGATGTCGTCGGCAAGATCGTCCAAGCCGACGAGGCATGGGCGAACTGCCCGGCGCAATACTGGTTCGACTGGTCGACGCGTGTCATCGATGGCGAACTTCTGACGATCAACGGCCAGCAGCGTGTGCTGCAAGTGGCTTGCGGTGTGCGCGGCTACCAGATCTACGGGCCGACGAACCCAGTGGTGATTTCGGTCACCGGTGGAACGCCGCCGTACGCGTTGCAGGTCTGGGTCGACAGCATGTCGTACTTGTATCAGGAGAGAGTCAATAACTCGATCACATTTAATTTGAATGCGCTCGGATTTGCGAAGGGCGCACACCGGTTGCAGGTGTTCTGGAGCGATTCGTGCGGCTGGACTGGCAGTGCCGTGGACAGCCTGTGCGTTCCCGACTCCGTGCCGCCTTGCGCGCTGGTGACCAATCCGGTCGACGGCAAGTGCATTCGGCTCTCGCGCTCAATGCTCGACCCGATCGGCGCGTACGAGGCGCCCATCACGATCACGATTACTGGGAACGACCTGACTCCCAACGGCAACCACTGCATCGATCAGACGGGTGTCTTGAAGGTTGACTTCCAGTGGGCGAAGTCGTGCTGCGTCGATGCGGGCATCGAGACGCGCGACACATCGTGGTTCGAGATTCGTCCGTGCGAAGTTGATACCACCACCAATCTGTACGCTGTATGCGACACGTTCCCGACCGGCGCAATTGGGTTCGGTATCGATTCGGTCGTCTGTGTGGACACGGCTGCATCGTGCACGAGGCTCGTCCGCATCGATTCGACGATCGTTGATACTCTCTCATGCAACGATCAGTGGACAACGTTTGCCATTGACTCGGCGAACGGCGGAGGCGTCTACACGGCGAACTGGTACAACCATGACGATCTGGCGTGGATCACCGAGTCGGGCACCAACATCTGGCTGCGCGGTATCGTCTACGACATCAATGGCAATATCTTCTACACGCCCTGCGTGCAGGTCTGTGTCGATATCGACACGCCGCCGCTGTGCATACGGACGGAGGATCTGTGCGCTGACGGTAGTTTGGGTGGTTCCACCGCCAAGATCCTCGCGGAGCTCAACTGGCCGCAGGGGAATATCGACGACATCGAGTATATCTACTTGTACTCCAAGAAGTCGTCCGATCCTGACATCTTCGGTTACTGGACCAACCAGGGTTCGGGCGGACCGGCGACCAACTCCACGATGTGGACTTGGGACCTCAATCTTGCGAGCTTCCAGGATCAGACCTACTATGACTTCCGGGTGATTGCCAAGACGACTTGGGGAACATGGTCGTATGATTTGAACGGTGACCAGCAATTTGATGCGCACACGTTCGATACGACCAATTGCGACGCCAAGACCTGGCTGATCGACCGCACCGGACCGCAGGTCGCGATCGACACCGTGTGGACGATGATCGACGGCAAGCCGATCATTCAGCCGAATGTCTCCTGCCGACTGAGCGACCCGCGCAGTTGGATCTGGACTCAGTTCGGTCAGCCGTTCACGGTGCAGCCGTCGATCTATCCGTTCGCGGATGCCTCGACGGTGTCGAAGATCGAGTGGCGCCTGATTAACGGTGACAGCAGCTGCGCTTCCTGCCAATGCAGTGAGGGGTCCGACCCGCATGGTGAAGTCAGTAATGAGGGCTGCGATTCCAAGGTGCTGGCGGTTCGCGAGGGCGCCGATGCTCTGAACCCGGTCGAACTCGACCCGTTGCGCGCACCGTTTGTCCAGCAGAGGAACGGCTTCCAGACGCATGTGTTGCAAGTGACTGTCTGGGATGCGTGCGGCAACTCGACGACCGACTGCATCACGGTCTACATGCTCGATATTGATCCGAGCGAGGCCATTATCGTCGACCCGATGAACGACGCCGTCTTCTGTCAGGATGAGAGCAACGACGGCGGCGGCATTGAGATCACGGCGGCCGGCCTGCTCGACGAATACATCAAGTCAGTGTCGTTCTACTATCGCGCGGCCGGAGCCTCAGGCTGGACCCTGATCGGCACGGACGAATCGACTGCAGGCGGGGGCACGACCGCGAACTTCTCGATTCTCTGGTACCCGCATGCGCTGGGTCTGCCAGAGGGCGGCTATCAACTGAAGGCGGTCGCGACCGATTACGCGTTGAACGTGCAGACGACCGAGTACACGACGACGGTCTTCCTGTCGTGCGCGGTGCCAACGGTCGCGATGACATCTCCGACAGGCGGTGTCTTTATCGGCTGCCCGCTCGAGCTGACAGCGACGGCGTCCTCGGGCGATCCGAACAATCCGATCACCGATGTCTGCTTCTTTGTGCAGTCAATCACGAGTTCGACGTCACAGCCGATCGGCTGCGACAACAACACGGTGGACGGAACATGGAGTTACCACTGGGATCCGCACGGCAGTGCGCCGAACATCAGCGACGGTCAGTATTACATCTTTGCAGTCGCGACGAACAAGGCGGGTGCGACGACCACCTCGGCGATGGTCATGGTGAGGAACGACGAGACCAAGCCGTGGTCGAAGGTGATTCAGGTCAATGGCGATGGTTCGGATGGCGGCGCGGGCGATCCCACGACTGTTGAGGCCGGCTTGACGGTGCCGCTGTATGTGCTCGCGGCGGACGATCAGTCCCCGAGCGGGTACGGTCTGGTTGACAACTGCGGCTTGGACAGCGTGGTGGTCTATGTCACGGATAACGCGACCGGCGGCTTGGTGGTGTTTGGGCAGCTGATGACTCCAGTTGACAGTCTCAGCAGTCTGTACATGATCAACTGGAACACGACGGGTCTGAAGACGGGTGTTTACCGGGTCTCAACCAAAGCGATTGATTGCGCCTGCAATGCAAGCACGTGCGAAAACTGCTGGTGGGTGAAGATCGTCAACCCGGCGCCGTCGGCAACGATCGCGGTCCTGGAGGCGGTGACGAGTTGCGGGTATGCGACGGTCAAGAGCGGGACGGTCAACTTCACGCTGACGCCGGAGACAAACGCCGACATCACGGAAGTGGAGTTCTGGCGCGCCAAGTCAACGTCGTCTGACGTCCACGACCAGTGGACGCTCATCGGCGTTCAGCAGACTGCAGTCGGCGGTGTCTTCACTGTGGTAGCAAGCGTGGACGCTTGGGACGCTGGTTTGTACCGTCTGCGGGCGTTCTACAAGTCAAGCGATGGCGCCTATGTGGATGATGGCCCTGATGTGGGTGACGCATTCGACGACTTTACGTTCGATCCGGCGCACAAGCCGTGGCAGATGATGCTGCAGATTGACCGGTCGGTGACGCCGTTCACGGTGGCGCTCGATCCGAACATGACGCTGAAGTCCGGCAAGCAGGTGAAGGTGACGGTTACGCCTGATGCGGCGTGCGACGTCGCGCAAGTCTGCTACGGTGTGGTGGCCGAGAACGGCAACTACGGTCAGGCGACGAATGGTTGCACCAGCGCCACGACCTTCTCGTTCAACCCGGTCGATTCCGGATTGGTGAGTCTGGATCATGGCATCTGGCACGGCTCGGTTCGCGCCACGGTCTCTGATGCAATGGGCAACACGGCGTTTGTTGAAGAGCCGCTGTGGATTCTCGATATGGATTCCACGCAGGTGCGGGTGACTTCACCCGTGCACGGTGAGTATGTGACCGGTGTTGGCGATACGCTGGCATCTGTGACGGCCCGCCGTCTGACTTCGGCAACCGGCGGCGCTTCGATCGACTCGGTCCGCTTCTGGTGGGGACCGGCGAGTGGCGCTGGCACCTACATCGGCAAGGGCCTGCCGTCTGGCGAGACATACACGTCCAACTGGAACATCAAAAACGTTCCCGAAGGCGAACATTACATCTGGGGCGAAGCGTATCACGGCAGCACGAAGCTGGATAGCAATCCGTATCGTGTCTGGGTGATCGTTGTCAAGTCGCCCACGAACATCGTGCTGCTGGCTCCGAATCCGAGCGCGCAGCGTACGGTCGGTCCGGACGTGCTGACCTTTGTCGGCGGCCGTGTCGATCTCTGTCTCAATCGTGATTCGATCAGTTCGATCGTCTCGGGTGTGGGTATCGATTCGGTGGTCTTTGGCTATCGCTTCGGCGATGCGCCGGGCGGCCCTGTCCCGAACAGCCCGGATCCGGCGCAAGGCTGGGTGCGGATTGACGCGGATCGTTACGGATCACTCTGTGTGGATTGGTTTGCCTGTGACACGCTTGCCGAGACCTGCCAGGATGGACGTCATGCGCTGGTCGCTTGGGTCTATGACAAGGCGGGCCATGTCAATCATTCGAACATTGTCCACGTGATGGTCGACTGCACCGATCCGTACTCGGAGATCGTCGATATCGACGGCGACGAGACGTTCGGCGACTGTCACGACATCACGCTCACCGGCGGCGTTACGCAGGTGAAGTTCAAGGCGAATGCGGTCGACGATAAGTCCTGCGCCGGCACAACTCCGTCTTACAACTCCGGGGCCAAGTACCTGCAGTTCTTCGTCGGGCAGTGTGGCGCGGGTGGCGCGGGTGGCGGCGGCGCGGCGGATGTCGTCTTCGTGGTCGATGGCTCGGGTTCGATGAGCGGCGATCAGGCGGCAATCGCCAACAACGTGGCTTCCTTCTTCACGGGTCTGTCGGGTGTGGACGCGCGGTACGGTGTGTTGGCTTACACCGACATCGCTAATCCGGTTGGCACCAACGGTATCTTTAAGACCGGCGGTGCGGGCACGGGTGAGTTCACGACAGACGCGGCGACTCTCGCGACGATGGTGACCGCGGTGGGCGACACCGGTTCCGGTACGGAGAACGGGCTGACGGCGCTGAACAATGCGCTGGCCTGGTATCCGTGGCGGGCTGGCGCCACCAAGGTGCTGATCCTGGTGACTGACGAGAACGCGGACGACCTGAGTGACTTTGCGACTCTGCAACCGCCGCTGTTGGCGTCCGGGGCAATGATCAACACGGTCGTCGACTTCGGCGACAGCACGGGGTATTCAGCGCTCGCTCCTGCGACGAATGGCCTGGCGCTTGACATCACTACCAACTGGGGATCCAGCCTCACGGCTCTGGCTTCGCAGATTGCGGCGGTGGTTGGCGGGTCCGGGAACGACGACGGAATCATCTGGGGCAAACAGGTTGTCCTGACCGATGGTCAGGCCGACGCCTTTGCGCTCTGGAATCCGACCGGACTGCCGACGGGTACCTACTGTGTTTGGACGACAGTCGTCGATGCGGTTGGCAACTCGTACACGTCCGCGCCTGTCCACATGTGCATCTATGACAAGACACCGCCGGTCGGCTACATCGCCGGGTTCGGGGTCTCAACGGATGAGCACATGAATCACCGGTACACGATCTATGGCCGGTCATGGGATACCGACATCGAGCGGGTGCAGTTCCAGTATCGCAAGACGTCGTCCACGTCGGAAACCGACTGGGCTGGCATCGGTGTCACGACCATGGTCAACGGCGACTCGACGTGCTGGATGACCGCGTGGAACCCGTGTATCGCCAGTCTGGCCGGCGAGTATGAGATGCGCATGGTTCCGACCGACAAGTCGGGCAATGAGAACTTCGAGATCCAGCCGAAGCTGGTTGTGACGCTTGACGGCGCCTGCAACGTGACGCCGAAAGATGCGTCCGTGGCTTCGGTTGCCTTCGAGGATCGCGCCTTTGCGAACCTCGGTCTGGTCAACGTCAACAATGCGCCGACTGACAAGCACAGCTCGATGATCGCGGTTTACGCCGATCTGCAGGGTGGCTTGGACGTCGAGAAAATCAACCTCCGTCAGGACATGAGTGACAACAGACACTACATGGGCAGCTTCAATGACGGGGCGATTCTCAACGGCGGAAGCGGCTGGTTCTGGGTTGCTTACAGCGACATGTCGCTCAAGAAGACGTACCTGAAGCTGGCTGATCTGAACGTGTACATGGTTGACGACGTTGGCTTCCCGGGTTGTGTTGCAAATGCGGCAACAGGCGCGAAAGTCTGCCTGCAGCCGGAAGCGCTGACTTCGACGAACGGCGTTGTGATCTTCCCGGCGCGCATTCCGACGGTCTGGCTGGATCAGCAACACTTGGTGGCCTGGCCGACAAGCGCTGGCGGGAACATGCTCACGGCGATTCGCTTGACCTCGCCACTGGAGTACAGCTTCAACACGGGCCGTTATGCCGAAGTCGAAATCTCCTACTCGGCTGGTGTCCCTGATGGTGACCTGTCTATTGGTTGGTGGGATGGCGATGGGTGGAACACGAACGACGACATCATATCGGGCGGCGTGATCGCCAATGGGAAGGCGAAGTTCTTCACCATGAACCTGCACGGTGTGTATGCGGTGGTCTCGAAGGGCGGCATTGTGAACAAGGGCGCGGTGGAAGTCCAACCGACGACCTTCCTGCCGATGGTCGGAACCTCAACCAACGCTTGGCCGACGTTCCACACGATTGTCCGGTCGAAGATCAACCTCGAGCACGAAAACTACGATATCGATCGGTACAAGATCATCGTGGTTCTCGATGGGCGGACCATCTTCACCGACAACGAGTCTGCAAGCGGCTGGTACGGTAGCTGGGACGAGGTATCCGGTCTCCTGGAGATCTCTCCAGATCCGAAGCCACTCTGCGGCGGTGACAACCTCTACCCGGATGGTGGCTCTTCAAAGCCGGCAGTGCTTCCGGGTCTGTCGACAGGGCCGCACACGATCGTGGTCCAGGCGTTCAACAAGCAGGGCTTCTACAATGTCGACACGACGGCGTTCACGGTGGATGCCGTGCATCCGAATGTCCAGGTCGCTACCCACTATGTCTGTCCGAACCCGACGTTCACGCTCGACATTACTGATGCAGGAGTCGGCGTGAACTGGGATTCTGCCTTCGTCGATGTGTTTGACATCGAAGGTTCAGTCTTCAGCGGTGTTCCGAAGGAGCGTCTGCTGCTCACGGCGTCGCCCGCGATGTACACACGGGAGGGCAACACGATCAGCTTCAAGCTGGACGGCACATGGGCCGAGGGACGCCGGTTACGGATCGTGATTTACGACGGTGTCCGTGATGTCTGGTTCAACAACACCTGCAGCTGCGAGTACGTGTCGTACGACGAACAGTGTCACGGAGTTCCGGACATGGTCGGTAATCACACGCAGATCGTCGAAGAGCTCTACACGGTTTCGGCGACTGGCTGTGTCGACACGACGGGCGGCGGCGACATCACTGTGGAACCGTCGGGGAGTTCGCACAACCCGTTCGATCCGTCCGCTGGGGAAGCGATCAGCTTCAACCTGAACGGATTTGCGGCGGGCGGCGGCTCAGTCACCGCGGCGGTGTATGACCTGACCGGCGAACTGGTGACCACGCTGAAAGCCAATGCGCTGCAAGGTACCGCGTGGGATGGACGGAACGACAAGGGCGACATCGTTGCCCAAGGCGTCTACCTCGTCCACTTCCAGCGCAGTGGCGGACTGGCCAACGGGCTGACATCGCAGACGATCAAGGCGGTGGTGAGGAAGAAGTAACCACGAAACGACGGGCCGTCCCGCCCGATGAAGGCGGGACGGTCCACAACCGATAACGAGGACATGAGTAGTTCAATGCTAAGAAGGGGAGAGAGACCAATGAACCACACACGTGGTACACGGTGGGGGGCGGTCCTCGGCACGGCGCTGGTTTTCGTGGTAGGTCTGACCACCGTCGCGTTGGCGGGGCCAGCTCCCAATGCCCTTCCGTTTTTACGGATGGGTGTGGGCGCACGTGCCGCCGGCATGGGCAATGCCTATGTGGCGGTCGCCAATGATGCTACAGCCGGATACTTCAATCCGGCGGGATTGACGCACATCAAGAAGTGGGGCTTTGCGAGCATGTTGTCGGCGGACATGGCCCTCGACCGGAGCTTCAACTTTCTGGCCGTGGCCGGGAGCTTCAAGTTCGGTTCCCTCGGACTTTCCTGGGTCAACGCCGGCACTACTGTTGACAAGAAAGACCTGACCGATTCGGGTGCCCAAACCGACTACAAAGACAACTATTTCCTGTTGTCCTATGCCAACACAGCCAACAAGTTTCGCTGGGGTGCCAACCTCGTTGTTGCCAACAACAAGGCGGCTGACAAGACTGGCCTCGGTGGTGACTTGGGCTTCCAGTGGTGTTTCGCCGAAGAGGCAACCTTGGGTCTGGCGGCGCAGTCGCTGGGTTTGAAGGTTGGCGATGATGTCACGCCATACAACATCCGTCTGGGCCTGGCGGTGATGCCGAATGTGCTTGAAGGCTTCACCTTCCCGGTGGAAATCCAGAAGACGCAGGATGTCAGCGCGATCAAGTTCCGTCTGGGCGGCGAGTACAAGTTCCACTTCGACAACGCCGACTACGGTACCGCGATCCGCGCGGGCGTCGATGACGGCGCGCTGGCGCTGGGAGCGGGCATTTCGTTCAAGCAGTTCTCGCTGGACTACGCGTACGTGAGCGAGCAGCAAAGATTCCTGAACGAAAACCATCGCTTCAGTCTGACGGGCAACTTCTAAGAGAGCATTTTCAGCAAGGCAAGTTCAGCCGCCCCGCTCGTGTCGAGCGGGGCGGTTTTTGTTGTGGCGATCTTGCGAGACTCCGGATTGGCCGACGTATCGAGCCGTGTGCCACTGACTGAAGGGTGTGTTGAAAAACCACTGCTCAAGTTATGCAACTGAAGAAACGTGGTTGCTCCTGCCGGGAGGGCGAGGCTCCTGCCGAGCCTCTTCTGGGTGAAAGGCGGAAAAGAGGCTCGGCAGGAGCCTCGCCCTCCCGCTGGGGAATCCTGCCGGCATTTGGGGAATCAAGGATTTTTCGACACGCCTGAAGTCAGTGGCACATGCCCAGGCGCCAATTCCTGAGGATGAGACCCCCCGGACCATGTTATATTGCTGGCAGGATGGAGGAATCTGCGATGACGGCGACAGAGGTGGGAATACGCGCATTGGACCGTGAAGCGACCTCGCTAAATCTGCGCGACGAGTTGATCGGGATCGATGCATTGGTGCCAGTGCTCGGTGGCCAGCAGGTACAGTATGTGAACTTCGACAACGCCGCTTCGACCCCGACCTTCCGTCGCATCGCTGCGAAGGTCGATGAGTTTCTCAACTGGTACGCCAATGTTCATCGCGGGACCGGGTTCAAGTCGCAGTTGTCCTCTTGGGTGTTCGAGCGGGCGCGCGAGCGGATTGCCAATTTCGTCAAGGCTGACCTGAACGAGCATATCGTGATCTTCACCAAGAATGCGACGGAGGCGATCAACAAGCTGGCGCACCGTCTGACCTTCGGGCCGGACGATGTTATTCTGACGTCGCTGATGGAGCATCACTCGAACGAGCTTCCCTGGCGGCGCGTGGCGCATATCGAGCACATTGGACTGGAGAGTGATGGCCGGCTGTCCGAGGCTGATTTCGCGGAGAAGCTGCACCGGCTGGGGCGGCGGATCCGGCTCGTGGCAGTCACCGGCGCATCGAATGTGACGGGATATATCAACGAGCTGTCTGTCTTTGCGAAGGGGGCCCATTCCGTGGGCGCCGAGTTTCTCGTGGATGCCGCCCAGCTTGCGCCCCACCGCCCTATTCGCATGGGGCGCAGTTCTGATCCGCAACACATCGACTATCTGGTTTTTTCCGCGCACAAAATGTACGCGCCCTATGGTGTGGGTATTCTCGTGGGTGAGCGGCGGACTTTCGAGCAGGGGGACCCGGACACGGTCGGGGGCGGGATGGTAGACATCGTCAACTTGGAAGAGGCCTACTGGGCTGACCTGCCGGAGAAAGAAGAGGCGGGAACCCCCGACATTGTTGGCGTGGTCGCGCTGGCCAAGGCGATTGATCTGTATGCCGAGCTGGGGTGGCCGCGCATCATCCAGCATGAGGCCGATCTGACGGCCCATGCCTTGCGACGTCTGTCTGGGATCCCTAAGGTTCGCGTCTTCGGCGACAGCGATCCCGCGAATGCCGCCCAACGGCTGGGCGTGATTTCGTTCTCTGTGGCCGGTGTGCCGCACAGCCTCGTGGCGGCGATCTTGAACTACGAATACGGGATCGGCGTGCGCTCGGGATGTTTCTGCGCGCACACGTATGTCAAGTGCCTGCTGGGCGTCGGCGGCGCCGAAGCGAAGGAAATGGAACGCGAGATTCTCGCCCGCGACCGGTCACACCTACCGGGCACCGTTCGCATCAGCTTCGGGCTGTACAATTCGTTAGAGGAGATCGACCGGCTTGCGGACGCGCTGACCAAGATCGCAGCGGGGCAGATTCAGGGAGAGTATCTTCTCAATAGTGAACGTGGTGAATATGTCCCCCGTGGGTACGATCCGGACTTCTCCTCGTATTTCCGGTTGTGAGGCGTGATGTCCGTCCGGCGGCCTCAGGCGTTACCGGCCGCGTCTGCCTGTTTCTGATGGCACTGGAGACTACACAGGCCCTCACGATCGACGTTGAGGGATTCGCCGAGTCCCACGCCGAGAGTGTGGCGGTGGACCCGTCGCTTCTGGAGCCGTCGGTCAGCGACCGCGAAATCGCGCAGAATCTCGATGTCGTGCTGGCGTTGCTTGACGAGTGGGGTTGCAAGGCCACGTTCTTCTTCTTGGGGCGGATTGCGGTCACCGCGCCGGAGTTGGTCCGGGGCGTGGCATCGCATGGTCATGAAATCGGATGTCATTCGCTGCGTCATTTGCGAATCAGCGGTCAGTCGCCCGATGTCTTCCGGGCGCATCTGGTTGAGGCAAGGTCGCGTCTCGAAGACGCCGGCGGCCGGGAAGTCATCGGGTTTCGCGCGCCGGACTTTTCCATCGGAGACGGAAACCGCTGGGCGCTCGACGCGTTGGCCGCCTGTGGGTTCCAATATGATTCCAGCATTGTCCCCACGCAGTTGCATGATGTGTATGGGATGATGGATGTCCCGGAACAACCTTTCCGCTGGCCCAACGGATTGGTGGAGTTTCCGCTCCCGGTCGTGCACGTTCTTGGGCTCTCTCTTCCCATTGGTGGAGGAGGATACTTCCGGCTATACCCGCTCACGCTGACTTTGTCTTTTTATCGCAAACAGGCCCGCCGCGGGCGGCCTGCTGCTTTCTATATCCATCCGTACGAAATCGGTTTGGCGTCGCCCCGTCTGCCGGGGCTAACCTTCGCGCGGCGATTCCGCCATTATGTGCGTCTTCGGCAGGGACGGGAGCGGCTCGGACGGCTCTTGAAATCCGTACCTTTTGGCACGATGTCTGGTGTTCTGGCTCAGGCGGGATACCTGCCGGAAACGCTGAAGGAAGAAAAGACTTGACCAACGGATCAGGCAAAGCCGCCCATGATGGTGTTCGGCCATACTTCGAGCGCACGGCGGAGGACTTCGACCGTCTGTATGCCGAGGAACGCCAGAACGCGCTCATGCGCTGGCTGAATGGGCGTTTTCGGCGCGACATCGCCGAGCGATTCTTGCTTACGATGGAACACGCGCGCGCGACGGCGCCGAACAGTGTGCTGGATGTCGGCTGCGGCTCAGGGCGGTATCTGGCCGCGTTGTCGCAATTGGGCATCAGGCGCCTGGTTGGCATCGATCTGTCGGCCAACATGCTGGAGCTGGCGAAAGCACAGGTGTGTGATACCGGTGCTGAGGTTGAGCTGATTGCCGGGGATCTGGCGGATTGGTCAACTGATGAACGATTCGATCTCGTTATTGCCATGGGGTTGTTTGACTATGCTGGTGATCCTCTGGCCTTTCTCAAGAAGATGAGAACGCTCTGCCGTCATTCGGCCATCGCGTCGTTTCCCAGCAGGCACTGGTTTCGCACGCCGCTCCGGAAGTTTCGGTACCGATGGAGGCGATGTCCGGTCGAGTTCTTCCGTGCGGATCAAGTTGAACATCTCGGGCGGGATGCGGGCTTTGCGCGTGTGGAATTGAGGAAGATTCCCGGCGCGGGGATGGATTTCGTCGCGACATTCTGGGTTCGATCGGCTGAGACCGACTCCCTCACCCCTCTTGTTTCTTGAAGATCATACAGTCCGGTACGGGGAGGTGTGCCACGAGCTGGTAGCCCCCGAAAGTTCGCCCGACTGCCTGCCCCTCCAATCCCAGCCGAATGAGATTGTCATGATCGAGAATGATTGTGGGAATATGCTCCGCGTCCGCGTAGGCGGTCACGTTTTCCATGTCAAACCGGCGTGATGCGTCCTGTGTAATTGTCAGTTCAGCCGCCAGCAGGGCGCGAACACGGAAGTGCTGAATCTCATCGAAGATAAAATCCATGGGGGCAAGCACGGCAGTTCCGGGCGGCACATAAGCTGCCATCTGACGACTTTCTGCGGCGACGTCCCGTTTGCCTGTGGTGGCGTTCAGCGCGTCGGCGGCCAGACCGTGAATGATGAACGCGCTCCAGAGCGAGACAGCGAGGATTGACACGGCGCGGGGGTAACGCCGCCGGTCATGCCACCACATCGCAGTGGCCCGGGCGACCACGACCGCGAAGACCGGCAGCAATGCAATCGCATAGGGTGTCGTCTTTGCCTGACCGATGGCGCCAAGTGTAACAATCAGCGCTATTGCGTAGAAGACCTGTGCGCGCCCTCTCCTTCCAGCATAATGCCAATAGTATCCAGCAGACCCGAAGAAGAGGGCTGATGAGAATATGATCTCCGGCTTGCGAAAAAGACGCTTGTGTTCATTCAGCAGGCGCCAGAAGGGCGCATCCCAGTGAAAATCGTCAGGAGTCAGGGATGGGACACTGGCAAACTGATGGAGAAATAGGTCCCAGTGACCAACGACATCGGCGAAGTAAAATGCAGATACAAGCAGGGAGAGAAACACAAAACCGGCAGCGCTCCGGAATCGTCGTTCATATAGAAGAACGGCGAGTCCGGCGACAACGAACATCAAGCCGTTGAGATGAACCAGGACGGCGGCGCCCGCGGTTATCGCTGCCAGAATCAGGTGGCCGCGTCCTTTGTCCTCCAGTGCGCGCGAAAGGCAGTAGAAGGATCCGAAGCCGAAAGCGGCCAGCATGACCTCGGGTCGGTAGAGATTGATAAATTTGAAAAAGAGCGGGCTGGCCGCCAAGAACAGGATTGCGAGGAGCGTGCCGAATTCAGTGTCCCTTTTGTCAGTCGTGCGCATGTGCCGAACGAGGAGCATCAACGTCACTGTGCCGGCGGCCAACGATAGAAGGCGGAGTTGCCAGACACCCCAGCCGAATGCGGCAACGGCCGTTGCACCCAAGACGATGAAGAGTTTGTGAGTGACCAGAACCATCTGTTCTTGGCCGGCAAATCCGCGAAACAACTCGGAGCGACAGACCCCCTCGTGCCGGAGAAAGTAGGCCTGCTCGCCCAACCAGGCCTCGTCTCCATGCAATCGCTGGCGGGGAATACTGACGATCAGCAGACCAAGTTGCACCGCGAGAATCACAAGGAGGATGATCGCAAATCGTCGGGATGCCAGTTGCATGGACCGCTTTCAACGCTGGGACGATAGACACCGAAGATAAGCCGTTTGTGCAACGGCGGCAATAGCGTACCAGACGAGGCCTGAACAGTTGCTTCTGCCGTGCGGGAGGTTTCCTCTGCGACATGGGTGCAATGTCCAATGAAGGTCAGGCCAGTCCGTATAAATCCCGATGGCCATGCCTCCCGATCAATTGCGCCGCTGGGCACGGCAGATTCGTCTCCCGCAAATCGGAGTTGAGGGTCAGGAGAAGCTCGCTGACGCCAGAGTTGCCATCGTGGGAGTGGGCGGGCTGGGATGCCCGGCTGCGTTGTATCTCGCGGCTGCTGGTGTTGGGACGCTGGGGTTGATCGATGATGACGAAGTCGATTTGACCAACATCCAGCGACAGGTGCTCTTCGACGAGAGCGACGTGGGACAGAGCAAGGTCCGGGTGGCGGGCGCGCGACTTTCCCGGTTGAATGCGCGTCTTGAAGTGGTGAGTCACCCGGCGCGGCTGACGGCGGCCAACGCAATCGACCTGCTTTCCGGATATGATATTGTCGTCGATGGGAACGACAACTTCCCCACACGGTACGCAGTCAACGATGCCTGTGTGCTTCTGAGCATACCGAATGTATATGGCAGTGTTCTCCAGTTCGAAGGGCGCGCATCGCTGTTTGTCCCGGGCCGAGGCCCCTGTTACCGTTGCCTTTATACCGAGCCGCCGTCTCCGGGCGTTGTGCCGAACTGTGCCGGGGCGGGGGTATTGGGTGTCTTGCCGGGAGTCATCGGCAGCATCCAGGCGGCGGAGGCCATCAAATGGATCTGTGGGATCGGAGACCCCTTGATCGGCCGACTGCTTGTTGTGGACATTCTGGCCATGTCCTTCGAGGAGTACGCTATCGCACGAAATCCCAATTGCGCGCTCTGCGGCGATCATCCAACGATCATGGCGCCGGTGCCCTACAAGGATGCGTGCTTGGAACCTGTCGGTGATCTGTCATCAAGGGGAGATGATTACGATTTGGCCGATCGCATTACGCCGCGTGCGGCCCACAGGCGTCTGCTGTTGGGTGAGCCGCTTTTTGTGCTCGATGTGCGGGAGCCGGTCGAGTTTGCCATGGCGCCGTTGATGCCGTCCACTTTGATTCCTCTGGGAGAGTTGGTCCAACGGTGCGAGAGAGAACTCGGAGGACGGCGCCACGAAGAGATCATCGTTATGTGTCATCATGGTATCCGCTCGGCGATTGCGGCCGGCTGGCTCCGCGACCAGGGATTCACGCGAGTGAAAAACCTCGACGGCGGCATTGACCGTTGGGCGACGGAAGTCGATCCCGCTATTCCTCGTTACTGAGATGGCAGTCACTGTTAAGCTCTTCGCGGTTTATCGTGATCTTCTCGGATGTTCTGAGTTGGAAGTCGATTTGCCGGCTCAGTGCACGGTGTCCGATGCGTTTGACCAGGTTGTGGGCGGGCATGCCAGTTCTCAACTGCGCCAAATCACGATGTTTGCCATCAATGAACGGTATGTGCCTGCCGAGACAGTGGTGAACGACGGCGACCGTATCGCGTTTATTCCCCCGGTGTCGGGAGGATAGCTTGATTGACGAGCCACATATCGTGATTCGTCCCGATCCTTTCACGGTTGCCGAGATCGAGTTGATGGTTGCCGACCCGGCCAACGGAGCCATTTGTTCATTCTCTGGCCTCGTGCGCGACCACTCGCACGACAGGCCGGTGATTGCTCTGGAATACGATGCCTACATCCCGATGGCGGAGCAAATCATGCGTGAGATTGCCATGGACATTGGCCACGAGTTTTCCATCAACCGTCTGGCTATGGTTCATCGTATCGGGACAATGCAGATCGGAGAACTCGTCGTGGTCGTGTCCGCCGGGGCCGCGCACCGTGCGGCGGCATTCCAAGCGGCGCAGGCTGGAATTGACCGCCTGAAGAAGACGGCGCCGATCTGGAAGAAGGAACACTTCGCCGATGGTTCTGAGTGGGTGGGTGCAACACGGGAAGGATAGGAGCGTCCTGTGGCCGACCAAGCGGCCGGCAATGGACGGGGTGGGCATGATAGACGTTATGGATGCACAGAAATGATTCGCCGGCACGGAGTGTTTCTGCTCAACAACTGGGCATGTGCTGACTACGGAGTAATGTCGGTGGACAATTCTCTAGAATCTGTCCGGCGTGCCAGAATGAGCGTGTTTTCGGCGCTGTGCTCGATCGTTCCGTTTCCCAGACTCTTCAGGCGTTCGGCAAAAACATCGATGGCTTGGGCAAATTCGTCGGGCGGATAGAGGGCGAAAGTCGAGTAGTGGAAATTCCGCGCGCGTTCGAGGAGCGACTCGCGGGATTCAGTGCGGCGATGAGTAATTTCGCGCACGTCTTCGAGGTGCAGCGCGGCCAGGCGGGTGATGGCGTCTTGCAGACGCACACGCGGACAGAGCCGTGTCTCGCGCGCGGCGAAACCGGGAAAGTGCTGTCCCCAGACAGTCCGCATATTTTGTTCCGGCGTACGCGTGTAAATCGCCAGGAGACCACCGGGTCGCAGAATCCGGGCGCTCTCGGCGATAAATTGATCGAGTTGAAAGTGGTGGATGGCGTTGAAAGTCACGACACCATCGAGCGAGCCGTTGCGGAAGGGCATGTGGTCGGCGCGCAGACGGCAGAAACGGAACGGTTTTGTCGGATAGTCCTCGCCCATCCGATCATGACACTGACTCAGCATCGCTCCCGAATAGTCACAGCACAATAGGCGCAGATACCCATTGAGTCGGGCGGCAATCAAGTCGGAGTAACGCCCGGTGCCGCAGCCCACATCAGCGACGTCGAGCGGATGGCGGTTCTGCGGGAGATGAGTGATGATCGACTCGACGACGTCGGGGTCGGTGTTACGGAATCGGTCGTACACCGATGCGACGCGCGCAAAATGACGCTGAGCGCCTTTCATATTCCCCATGTCACAGCCTCAACCGAACGTGCCGAACGGTAATACTTGCAGAACCCATGCCCAATATACTAAGTCCGATCCAATTTGTCAAGAAAACGGACTAACCCTCTTTGGCGCTTGAGGATCTGATTTTGGCGGGGCCGGTTTTCGGATCGAGCCGTAATATGGAGGCGTTCTTGTGTGCAACGAGACGACACAGTTGTGCAGCGACGGGGTCCTGCCGGAGAACGTGACTGTTGCCGGTCGAAAAAACGAGAAGCGATACCGGGCTGGCATCCATCGCGGGGCGGAGGCGTGGAGAGCGGGCACGGGGCTTTAAGCCCCTTGTCCGCCCCACAGGCGGGTGGTCACCGACATGCAAATTGTGCATTCGCGCTCGCCCGGGATGTCTTCCACACACCAATCAACATCGCGGTCGCGGCGCGTTCCCGCACGATCGCAAGCGTTTCCGGGTATGAACGGAGCAATCTGGCGTGGGAGCGCGGCTCGCTTACCGCAGTCGCCGACGGCGGTTGTGCAAGAAGTCCCAGAAAATGTACCCGCCCAAACGGTCGGGGGGAGTGAAGTAAGCGCGTCCGTGGTTCAGTTCCGTCAGCTTACGGACAAATTGCTGCAGGTAGGGATCGGATGTAACCATGAATGTGGTGATCGTGATCTTCTTCTTGCGGCAGATCACGGCTTCATCGAGTGTGCGATTGACAATCATGGGGTCGAGACCGGCCGGATTCTTGTAGAGTTGGCCATTGGCGCGGCGGATCACTGACGGTTTGCCATCGGTAATCATGAATATCTGCTTGTTGTGATGTTTGCGGTGGAGAAGGATCTGACGCGCAAGGCGCAAGCCGGCCTGCGTGTTGGTGTGATACGGACCAACACCGACATAGGCCAGATCGGCCACCTTGATCTCGGCGGCGTCATCGCCGAAGACAACCACGTTGAGCGCGTCCTTCGGATAACGTGTCAGGATCATCTCGGCGAAGGCCATGGCGACCTGTTTGGCCGGGGTGATGCGGTCCTCTCCGTAAAGGATCATCGAATGCGAAATGTCCAGCAGCAGAACTGTTGCACAGGAGGTGGCGGCCTCGGTCTGGCGCACGGAGAGATCCGGTTCGGTCAGGGCTAGATCGCCGGGCCCGGTCCGGCGCATGGCATTCGTGAACGACTCGTTGAAATCGATGTCGGCTGCGGCGTCGCCGAAGGCGTACGATCGCCGCTCCGGCAGCGGTTCGAGAGTCCCGGCTCCTTCACGTGGGATGGGGTGATTGCCGCGCGCATCCGACTTCAGTGAACTGAACACCTGGTCGAGAGACGCCTGGCGAATCTGTTTTTCTCCCTTGGGGGTCAGCGCCAAGCGGTCGCCCTCCTCCCGGATGATTCGGTCTTCTTTGAGTTTCTTTTCAAAGTCTCCCAAGTCCACATTGGCCGACAGGATCCCCTGCTGCTGGAGATAGCGCATCCAGCGAAGCGCCTCTTCGACATCGCCGTTTGTTTGCAAGAGGAGATGGTTGAACAAGCGCATGAGATCGCGCTCCGCCAGGAGCCGGCGGATCAGGTCTTCGTCCCATTTGGTATAGCGGTATCTCATGCAGCGAATGTCGTTTCCATGTCACGCCAGGTTCAGTCATCGCGCTGCACGTTGTGCAGCATCGTGGCCAGCATGTCAGTGTAGCGATAGATCGAGTCAACCGCCGTCTTGGCGATCAGATTCTGCTGGTGCAGTCCCTCCAGCACGAATTCCATGCCAACTGCGGTCTCCTCGGCGCCATTTGTCTTGAGGAACTGCTGAGCGATCTTCTTGAGTGTGGGAACAGACGACAGCGCCTGCTCGAAGGCGGCGAACGGCATATCGTCGGAAACGTCTACGGTGGTACCACTATTGAAGTAAGAAATCACCTTGCCGAAGATCGGATCGGCCTTGGCCGGCAGTCCATTGTCCTTCTCGATGCGGGGGAAGCGGCGCTCGAAGACACGCGCAACCGCGCGCCCGAGAATGTTGACCGCGATCAAGCGTGGACCTTCGCGTTCGCCTTCATAGACAAGTTCCACTTTGCCGGAGATCGCAGGAATGGCGGCCGCCAGATCGGCGATGCGCGGGATCATGTTCTGGTCGCCGGTGAGCAGGTTGCGTCGCTCGATGTTGGAGATGATGTTCTCCATGACCGCGATGGGCACCCGCGCTGAGACACCCGAGGACTGATCGATGTACTCAGATTCACGCGCGGCGAACGCGACCTCTTCGACGATTTCACGGTAGAAGCCGGGGATCGAAGGCGACTGACCATCCCGGTGAATCCACGCTTCCTGATCGGTGATTATCTGAGAGTCCGCAATTGTCGTGGGGTAATGTGTGATGATCTGCGAATCGATCCGGTCCTTCAGTGGTGTGATGATATTGCCGCGATTCGTGTAGTCCTCGGGATTGGCGGTGAACACGAGCGCCAGATCGAGCGGGATACGCACGGGGAAACCCCGGATCTGCAGGTCGCTTTCCTCGAGGATGTTCAGCAAGCCGACCTGGATCCGGGGCTGCAGATCGGGGAGCTCGTTGATGGCGAAGATGCCACGATTCGTCCGGGGGATGATGCCGTAGTGAATCGTCTCTTCGTCGGAAAAGTCACGTCTTTCGCGGGCCGCCTTGATCGGATCCAAGTCCCCGATCAGATCGGCGATCGTCACATCCGGAGTGGCGAGTTTCTCCTGGTACCGCTGGTCACGGTGGATCCACATGATCTCTGTAGCGTCACCCTGCTCCGCGATGATCCGGCGCGAGTAGGCGCATCCGGGGCGCAGCGGATGACAGTTCAGGGGAGATCCCTTGATCGCCGGTGTGTATTCGTCCAGGAAAGCCACGAGGGACCGGGCGATGCGTGTCTTGGCCTGCCCGCGCAAGCCGAGCAGAATGAAGTTATGGCGCGAGAGGAGCGCATTGACCAGCGCGGGGACGACGGTCTTCTCGTAGCCGACGATTCCGGGAAACAATTGTTCGCCGGCCTTGAGCTTGGCGATCAGGTTACGACGCATCTCGTCTTTGACCGATTCGCATACGGGCTTGCTTTTCTTGAATTCACCGAGGGTCTTGGCGCGTGTTGCCGGCATTCTGATATCCTTTGTTGACATCCATTTTCATTCTGGGTAGCCGCACTGTTGACGAGGAGTGGGCAACCCGGCGGACCGCTGCTCTATTATACAACATCAATCAAGTACGAGTGGTTCCATCCGATGGATGGTCAAGCCAGTCAGTAGCTTGGGGAAGAAGAATGTCGATTTTTGTGGCAGGTTCTGACGCAGCCGCGCCACTTCAAAGATCGACGCCAGTGGAGTCGCGGGCAATATGAAGCCGAGTTGGTCATGATCCGACTGCACCAGTTCAACGACGCGCGGTGAGTCCTTGGGGAAATCCAGTCCATGGCCGACGGCGATCTGGTCATCGGAATAGCCGAGTGTCGCCCGCAAGATGCCCGTCTCGAAAATGGCCGTGGCCAGACCGCGCCAGGCCGCACTCGTCTGCGGAGGCCATGGCCAGTCTGTTGTGGACGTTCTCGTGGTCTCTACCAAGAACACAAAGCCGGGGTCGGGACCGATCATGCCGAAGGCGACGAGATCCCGACGCTGACGTTCCGCGATCAGCCCCTCGAGATGCGCCGCGATCTGTCGAGGAGTCTGTCCATCCGTAGGCAGGTGATGCACCTTGAACCGGTCGGCCAACTGTTCGAGGAACTCGGTGAAGCGCCATCCGTGCTCCCGGGCAACGACGCGGTGAATCGGCAGCACCGTCATTCCGGGGGCGTCAGCATTGAAGAAGGCTGTCATCACATAGCCAAAGCGTTCATCGCCGGTTTTCTTCCACGAGTCAAAGGCGGCTGCTGTCCGATGGTGGCCGTCGGCGATCACACAGTCCATCCCCGCCATCAGGCGAACGATGTGTTCGCTCCGGTCGGGATCAGCGCAACGGTAGAGCCGGTGTGCTGATCCATCGGGCTGATCCACCGCCAGGAGCAGGTCTCCCGTTTCGCAATCGCGCAAGATCCGGTCGATCGTCTGGGCAGGATCGGAGTAGATCATGAAGATCAGGCCGAAGTCCGCTTCGGTTGCCAGGCGGAGACGGCAGCGATCCTCACGCACATGAGAATGGGTCTCTTCGTGCGTGTACACCCCGGCGTCACGGATATCGCCGAGGGCGATGAATCCGCGACGGGTCAGCCGTGTAGCGCCAACCGTGTACGACTGCGAATAGGGATAGAAGCCGGGGCGGTCATCCGGCACTAACGCTTTTTCGCTGACCCATCGCGCCAGAAACGCGTTGGCACGGTTGTAGCGCTGACCAGTGGGATCAGGGTGACCATCGGGCGGCGCCTTCACGATGCGGGCGATGTTGTATTGGCTCTGCGCTTCGAGCCGGGCGATCATTTCCGGGTCGAATTGATCGTAAGGCGGGCTGAGGCAGAGTGCCGGGTCGCCCACAACCCTCTCGTTGAACCGCCAGGCGGCGAATGGCTTGATACGAATGGCAATCCCCCTTTACGTTACGAAAATGGCGGTGAGCCGGGTGCGAAACGACGCCACCCGTTAGATGTTCAAGGGTACACGCCCATCCAGCGCGGCACCCATTATCAAACGCCGATTTCCAAGTGGGGACGGTCGGTGGCAAATACTTCACCGCAGATTGCCGCGTCCTCAATCCCTGCGTCTCCCAGTCGCTGAAGTAACCTCTCCGCACTTTCCTGCGCAACGGCGATCAGAAGCCCGCCGGACGTTTGCGGGTCGAAGAACAGCATTTGATCCTCAGGCACAATCGCGGGGTCGAAGACGATCTTTTGTCCGAGCGACTTGCCATTGGAGAGAGTGACACCGGTCCGGACGCCATTGCGTATGAGAGTTTCCGCGATTGGCCACCGGGGGATTCGGCTGAGCTGGAAGCGAATTCCCACACCGCTGGCCGCAGCCACTTCCCACGCATGTCCTCCCAGCCCAAAGCCGGTGACATCGGTAGCGCCATGGGCGCCCACCGCGGTCATCGCTTGGCCCGCCGCTTTGTTGAGCATGGCCATGCGCTCAAAGACAGGGCGCGCCTGCTGATCATCAATTAGTCCACCTCTGCGCCCGGTGACCACAACGCCTGACCCGATCGGCTTTGTCAGAATCAGGACATCTCCGGGCCGTGCGCCTGCGTTGGTCTTGATGTCTTTGTCCCGGACAAGGCCGGTCACGGACAGGCCATACTTGAGTTCGTCATCTTTCACCGTGTGGCCGCCAATCAGCGCCGCGCCAGACTCCGTGATCGTCGCGAGCCCGCCGCGCAGTATCTCCGTCAGGGTCGTCTTGCCGATTCCCTGTGAAGGGAAGCAGCAGAGATTCAGGGCGGCCTTCGGTGTGCCGCCCATGGCATAGATATCCGACAGCGAATTGGCTGCCGCAATCCGGCCATAGAGAAACGGATCATCGCAGGGCGGCGTGATGAAGTCGGCCGTCAGCACCAGATTCAGGTCCGGCCCGATCTTGTAGACTCCGGCGTCGTCGGCAGTTCCCAACCCCACGAGCACCTCGGGATAGGAAGGCACGTCAAGTCCTATGATAATCTCATGCAGGTCCACCGGACCCATCTTACCCGCTCACCCACCCGAGGTGGCGAAGCGGGTAATCGGCTGAGTCTGGGGAACAGCGCATTCAGACATGGTTCAACTCCCATGGGCGCTCACCGCGCCCGTTCGATCCACCGGGTAACAGTCCACCCGGAATGCACAAACATACGAGATCAACCAACGGTTTTTGAAGACGATTTTCGTCACTGCTCCGTTGCCTGCTGCGCACCGCGCCCATCCGGCAGGGTCGGCTGCCCTGCCGGACGTTGGGAGGGGTTCTGCGTTTGTTGGCGCGGCAAGTCCCAAAGTTCATGGTCGCGCAATCGCTCACCAGTGCCAGACGGCATCGTATTGATCCAGCAACGGCGCCAGATCGGAGCGGTGAATCTCACGGAGACCCTGGAGCAAACGCTCGCGGGAGATTCCCCGTTCGTCAATGTCTTCGGCGATGGCGTAAACAGGCACGTTTCGGTCGAGGAGAAACCTCACGTCATTGGCGATTTCCGGCGGTTTGCCGAAAGATGCGCCGCCAATCTCCAGACCGGAAGCGTCTTGAGTCGAAACGGCGTAGTTCACCGCGTTGCCCCGCAGCAGGAATCCCAGCCCGGGCGCCTTGGCCAGCAGCATCGAGTTGAACCAGAGGACCGTGTCGTCCTGTTCCTCCAAGGTGCCGTGGTAGGCGCGTTCCACGATCGTTAGAATTTTTTCAGGCATGTTGTTTACCTCTCACTTTGTGGCGATGACCAGTGTCTGGTCGCTTTGGCGTGCCCAGTCGAGGAAATCCCCGGGGCCGCCACGGCGAACGCCCTCGATCTGGTCGAATGACCCTCGTTCGTCGACACAAAGCCCGCAGGCGATCCAGTCGAGTTTGGCGCCGTTGCGCCGGGAGGAATCAAAGAGATTCTCCACCAGACGCTTGGTTGTTGGATGGTCGGCTTCTTCAACCGTGCGTTGTTTGACCGGGTTCTGATGTGGCTGTTGCTTGGCAATGGACAGTTCGACAGCGGACTCGTAGGCGAAGACGTTGACGTTGTACCCCTTCCGCAGCGCGGCATCGACGATGCGGAATGCCGTCGTCGGGTTATTGGAGACATAGGGGCCGTCCATCAAGGCCACGGTCAGGGTTTTCTTGCGAATGGCCGGTGCATCACTCATTGGTTGCTCGCTTTCGGTTCATTGGATCTATTAGTGCCAGAGAACTTTGTCGGTGGACTCCATCAGCGTATCGACCAGTGTGTCGACGCCTGTTACGGTGATTCCAGGGACCAGTTCGCCGGTATCGATGCCGCGTTCGCGCAGGGAGAAGTTATCCGCGCCCACGTGCACATTGCCGTTGAGTCCGACCAAGCGGCGGAACTTCTTCGAGGGACCGTTGTCGATGCGGTTGCGTCCGATCAGGACACCATTGCCCACGAGGAACAGCTTCACCGAGTGCCTGGCGGACAGTTCGGCCGCGAGGTCATAGAACCATTCCGCGTCACGGTACTCGAACGGATCCCGCGAAGAGATCAAGAGGTAGTTTGCCATACTCATTTCTCCCGGCGGCCTTTCCGGCCGCCCATCCTGGGTTTTCGAAATCAGCAAAGACATCACGACGCAGACGTCGAGACGTCCGGTCAGACACAGATGCGGGAATCAGGCGTGGGGAGCTGTGAAACTCAAAGGGCAGCCCATCGCCATTCCCGCCCGGTACAAATGCACTTATTGCGGGAACTGTGGTCGCGCAGGTGGCGCGGTACGGCGATGGTCAAGGCACGATCCATATTCAGTGAGCGCGATGCGCTCATTAAAGCATACGTTATCTGTCAGATTATGTTGAGCGATTTGACGATGGAGACAGCATCAGGAATGTTTCTTTGATCCATTGCCGTTGCCGTTCCCATTGCCGTTCGAGGGGATCTGGTACGGTCTCAGACCCCGGCCTCGCATCTCAATCTGTTGCCGTTCAAATTGTTCGGACAACCAAGCCGGGACAATGCCAAGCTTGCGGTATCGACTTTTCACCTCGGGGGGAAGATCAACAAAATCCTTGATCGTGCCACGGCATATCGATGTCAGGCAGGCGCATTCCATGGTCCATGAGTCCTCGGCCATTGAGGTGGAGTAGTCGAAGGTGATCTCCTCATCTGGCTGGATTATGCGGATGGCCCGCAGGGTACGCGCGTCTTGGAATCCACAGTTGGGGTCGCAACTATGGTTGATGAATCGCTCTGGCGCCCAAGTCCGTGTGTAGCTATTGGGACCGATTTGCACGCAGAAGCGCTCAAAATGCGGGTCGCAAGAACGTTCGTAGTCGATGATGGGGCCGCGAAAATGCAGGACGGCCTCGCCGTTCTCAATCAAGCGGGTTGCAAAAAGCCCGCGTCCGAGCCGATTGGGACGGATGATGAAATGTCTGTTGTTCGAATCGTTGGGGCTATCCCCGCATAACGCAGGGTCAGATATGTCGCTGACTTTCTGGTCTTGGTTCGGCATGATGTGTCTCTTCGCAGGTTGTGTCTTCTGGTTGACAGGGTGCACTGGTCCGCGCCGGATTCTCGCGGGGTATGAGCGCCATAAAAAAACTCCTTTGTCTCCAAGTGCAAGCACATTTCAAAAAAAAGAGCTCTGGATGATCACGATGCCGAATCAGGCAATCACGGTTCTGCGCTGATTACTCCAACGACAGGGGGGAGTGCTGCGCCATAGGGGTCTTTCGTCAGCCAGCAACGTAGCGACCTGGAGCGGACACGCACGGGCAATGCATAAGAGGCCGTGGTACAATGCATTATGGCGAATCGGGTGTCTGGTCCGTCGATCATAATGAATTCTCCGTTCATATTCCATTGACCATTCTTTTTCGACCATTTATATAGGACTCCTAATCATTTGGAGGCGCATGAGACAGAGCATCTTTGACCCCCATGTCCAAGCCGAGTCGCCTGAAGCGAAGATCGCCGTCGGTCTGATCCGTGTCGGGCAGGCCTTAAGCGCCATGCGCAACTCCTTCGCCGGAGATGCGGGGTTGTCGGGGTTGCAGGTGCAGCTTCTCATCGATCTGGCCGCGTCAGCCAGACTACGGGGGATCAGTCATTTGGCAGGGCGTCATGGTCTCACCGCAGCGACGATCTCGGACTCAATTCGCGTGCTCGCAGAAAAAGGGTTGGTGACCAAGTCCACCTCGGTGGCCGATGGCCGGGCGGTCAACATCTCCCTCACGCGCGAGGGGCGCCACGTAGCCGCCGCGGCCAGCGAGTGGGCGCAGATGCTCGTCGACGTGGTGTCTTCCTGGGATGAAGACCGTCGCGGCGAAGTGCTCGCCGCTCTTGTTTCGCTGATTGGGGCCATGCAGAGGGAGGGGTGGATTCAGACGGATCGCATGTGTGCCGTCTGCCGTTTCTTCGAGCGCGACCGATATCCGGGGACATCCTCTCCCCATCATTGCCGATTCATCGATGCGCCATTGCGTCCGGTCGACCTGCGCATCGACTGTCCGGATTTTGAAGCAGTTGTCAACGAGATCGTTTGATGGTGATACCCTCAACCCCAAGAAAGGAGTATGGCAAGATGACCAAACGGTTCCTGGCGGCGGCATCGCTGTCCGTCGCATTACTCGGTTTAGTCTCTCTCGTGTGGGCAGACAAGGCAGCCGAGGTCCCCTATCCGGAGGCGTATCGGGGCTGGAGTCATGTCAAGTCGATGGTCCTGCGTCCGGGGCATGAACTCTATGACGCCTTCGGCGGCATCCATCATGTCTATGCCAACGAAAGGGCGCTGGTAGCGCTCAAGGCGAAAAAGACGTTTCCCGATGGGTCGGTCTTTGTGTTTGACCTGCTGGGCGCCGTGGGCGACAGCACGGCGATCATCGAAGGGCCACGCAAGGTGGTCGGTGTCATGCACAAGGATGCCGCCAAGTTCGCGGCCACCGGTGGCTGGGGGTTCGAGGGTTTCAAGGGGGACACCCGCGAACGTGTGGTGACCGATGCCAAGTCTGGATGCTTTGGCTGCCACAACACTGGCGCCAAGACCAGTGATTTCGTGTTTACCGAGTGGCGCAAGTGACCGGCTAACTGACGGCTTGGCCTTGGCTGTCAGAAATCTACCGATAACCTGCTTTCCTGACGGGCTGCCCCTTTGCCAATAGGGGGCGGCCCGTGTATCTTGGCGGAGAACATGCGACACAGGAGAACCTGCCAGGAGAATGCGAGGTTGCCGGTCATGCTGAATGCCATTGTCAATGTCCCCGAACCGAAAAACGAGCCGATCAAGTCTTACGCTCCCAAGACTCCCGAACGAGAGCAATTGCGCAAGCAGATCGAACTGCAGCGTGGCGGGAGCTTTGAGATCCCTCTGTTCATCGGCGGCGAGGAGATCAAAAGCGGCGATCTGGGCGACTGCCGTATGCCGCACGATCATGGGCATGTTCTCGCCCGTTTCCACAAGGCGTCGCAGAAGCATGTTGAGCGCGCGGTCGAGGCCGCGCTGGATGCTGCGCCCGCATGGGCGGCGTTGGACTGGGAACAGCGAGCGGCGATCTTTCTGAAGGCGGCCGAGCTCCTCGCCGGACCGTACCGTCAGGTGCTCAATGCCGCCACCATGAACGGGCAGAGCAAGAATGCATTCCAAGCCGAGATCGACTCGGCGTGCGAACTGATCGATTTCTACCGTTTCAATCCTTACTACGCCCGCCAGATTTACGCCCAGCAGCCGAATTCGTCACCCGGGATCTGGGATTACGTCGAATATCGGGCTTTAGAGGGGTTCGTTTTTGCCGTGACGCCGTTCAATTTCACCTCGATTGCGGGGAATCTGCCGACGGCTCCCGCCTTGATGGGGAATGTGGTTCTGTGGAAACCGGCGTCGAGCGCGGTCTATTCGGCCTATTACCTCATGCGTCTTCTGACGGAGGCGGGCCTGCCGCCCGGAGTGATCAATTTTGTCCCGGGCTCGGGCGCACAGGTGGGCGATCCGGTGTTGGACTCGCCGCATCTGGCCGGGGTGCATTTCACCGGTTCGACCGTGACCTTCCAGGCGATGTGGAAACGCATCGGCCACAACATCGCGCAATACCGGTCGTATCCACGCATTGTCGGCGAGACCGGCGGGAAAAACTTTGTCTTCGCGCACTGTTCCGCCGATGTCGATGCGCTAGTGGTGGCCCTCCTGCGCGGGGCCTTCGAATACCAGGGGCAGAAGTGCTCGGCGGCGTCGCGGGCGTACATCCCCGAATCAATCTGGCCCGATGTCAAAGACCGGCTGCTCGATCAGATGAAGCAGATGAAAATGGGCGACCCGGCCGATTTCTCCAACTTCATCAACGCGGTCATCGACAAGGCAGCGTTCACGTCGATCAAGGTGTACATCGATCATGCGAAGTCGTCGCCGGACGCGACGATCCTGACCGGCGGCAAATGTGATGACAAAGTTGGGTATTTCATCGAGCCGACTGTGATACAGACGACCAACCCGCGCTTCAAGCTGATCTGCGAGGAAATCTTCGGTCCCGTCCTGACCATCTTCGTCTATCCTGACAACAAGCTGAAAGAAACACTGGGGCAGTGTGACATCGCCTCGCCTTATGCCCTGACCGGGGCGATCTTTGCACAGGATCGTTACACCATCGCCCAGTTGACCCGTGCGCTGACCAACACGGCCGGCAATTTCTACATCAACGATAAGCCGACCGGCGCGGTGGTGGGTCAGCAGCCGTTTGGTGGTGCGCGCGCTTCGGGAACGAACGACAAGGCGGGCAGTATGGCCAACCTGCTGCGCTGGGTGTCCCCGCGCGCGTTGAAGGAGACGTTCGTGCCGCCGGTGGATTGGCGGTATCCGTTTCTGGGGTGAGGGGTTCGATCAGTGGTGATCGTTCGTAGGTTCTGTCCTTGTTGTGCATGCCAGCCGCCAGGACTGACCTTCGACGTGAAGCGCCGATCATGGACTCCACTGGTCAGCAGATTCGCCCGCGTGGCGATCCGGATCTGTCATTGCAGTGGCGGATAGCGATCTTCGTGCGGCTCGCACAGTTCACGGTTGGGATGGCTTTGTGATCCCCTGTGCCCGTGCCCAAGCCTCGTTGAGGAAGATTGCGTATCTGTCATCAGGGTGATCTGCGGTTTCTCGCGGTTTACCGCACATTTTCCAGAGGTGGTATTTCTCGAAGAACTCCGGCGAGTTGACGATCATTTTGTCCCTTCCCTGGAGAGGGAAGGGCAGGCCGTCCGCGCCCGTCCTGACGGTCATGACGTACACTTCCGGATTTCGTTCCAGTGTTGCCGCTGCCGAGAAGCCCTCGTGTGCTGCCCTGCGATCACACAGGCCCCAGACATCGAGCACTGGCAGGTCGGTCCAGTACGGGATAAAGCCGGCGTCGATCAGGGCGACCGTAGCGCTGCGTGGCAGCACCGACAGGCAGTCGGCCACCTCCCGACGTGTCTGTTTCCAGTATTTCTCGTTCTGAAACCAGACGCAAGGTTGTGGCCACTCCTTGAGCGACCAGACGATCATAACGGCAACCGCAAGAGGAATGCCCCATCGTTTCCAGTTAGGGATCCGCTCCAGAAGGAACGGAACCGGCAGCACCAAAAGCGGCAGGAAAGCGATCTGGTACCGGTGTAGGAAGTACATCACCGGGATGACGGGCAGGACGACCAACATCTGGCCAACGACGAGGGCGAGAGCTGCAGCCAGCGTCCAAGGGTAGCGCAGATTGTTCCACCCCAGCAGCGCGACTCCCCACGCCAGGAGAAACGGGATGCCGAAGATCAGCCATTGGAAGACAGGTCCCAGAGAAGGCAGGCTCCACGAGAATTTCGCGTAGACCGTATTGGGCAACGGACTACCGAAATATACGAGGCGGAAGATCAGGAGTCCCAATGCCGACCCAAGTACGGCGATGAGTGGTACAGCGTATGCTTTGATCCGCTTCAGCGTGTATCCTGGCTCAGCGAGCATACCGCTGGTGAGCACCAGAATCGACAGCGCCACGCCTTCGGGACGTGTGAGCGTCAGGCCCGACAGCCCGACGGACAAGAGCCAGTTGCGGCGTGATCTCGTGCCCGTGTTGCTGAGTCCCTCGAGGGATAGGAGTAGGAAAAAGCCGAAGAGTGCAATCTCCAGTCCGCTGATGATCCACAGGACCCACTCAGGTGTCAGCGCAACCAAGAGGACAGGCAGCCACCAGAATCGCTGCGGCGCCCAGAGTTTGCGGCACAAGAGGTAGGACAGGCAGAGTGTGAGGATCCCCAGCAGGGCACCGAGGCTCACGGCGGCAGTTTCGATATCGAAGCCGATCCACTTCGCGCCTGCGAGAATCAGAACCCACAGGAAGTTAGAGTATCCTTCGACGGGCGCCGTCCCGGGGTTCCAGGTCAGTCCGCTTCCTTCGGCTACGTGGAGTGCATATCGGTAGGAGATGGCGACATCGTCGATCGTGAATCCCCAGAGGGTGATCACCTGCACGAGGAAAAGGAGAATGGGCAATCCCAGACCCCAAAGTACCGGACCATTCCATACGGATTTGGTCGGGTACCGAGAGAGGATTCCTGATGTGGCCGGGTCGTCCTGCACGATCAGCTTACCTCCCTGCGACAGAAGGTGCGGTGAGCAGGAAGATTCGTAATGCCTTCCGGCAATGTGCCGCTCCGAGAGAAGATACTCGAGCCGAGCGATGGTCGCATCGGCCGTGCTCAGCCTTACATCGTGCTATCCGGCCACACCCCCGTGCTGTCGGTTCCCCAGTTGCAGGAAATTGGCTCGACGTGCCGTTTCCATGTCACTGGCTCCTGAACCGGCAAGGGAACGCGGACGGCTACAGTGGGATTGACAATCTGGCCGTCGCCAACCAGTGGGCACTGGTCGCCGGGGGACATCACTGAATACTCGATCGTGGTGCCGGAGGCGGTCGTGTTGACAGCATCGAGCCAGATCCCGCCACCCCAGCGGGTGAAGTCACCGGCGCGGAGGATGATGACGGTGTGCTTGCTAAAATCGACGTCGAATCCGTTCCAGATCGGCGGGAGTGGGCCGGGTTCTCCGGGAGCGATGCTGTCGATCCATCCTTGCCCGCCGCCGGACGCGCCGCTATCACCGATCACAACGGTCGAAGAATCGCTGTGTTCACGCCAGCGAGAAACATCACAGGCCAAGGCCGCTTCGATCCACTGTTCGAATTTTGCCTGGTCAGTGATGATTGCCTCGGATGGGCCCAACTCACAAGGCGCGTCGGTGTAGTAAAGTGTCAACGGCACGTTGGGGTCGGGTTCCCAGCGGCAGTCCATCTCCATGTCGATTCGTTCCCATGAGACTGGCCCGGTCAACAGCTTTGGCACGAGGGCGGCCGTGGTCGGCGCGTACATTCCGGTGGAATCACTATGCGGCATCATCAGAATCATACAATCAGGACCGGGACGGGTGACGACGTATTGAACCACCGTCCCACCTGCCGAGTCTGGCTTGACCTCTGTAACTCTGATAAACCGTCCGGGATCCTCTTCCTGCTCGACGGTGATCGTCACGATCACACTTGTGTCGAAATTGATTGCAGGCGCGGCCGGGCCATAAGGGTCAACGGGTCCGTCCGGCCAGCCCATGCCATGCCCGATGCTGTCCTTCGGAATCGGCCCCGGATCGAACCATGGCCAAGTCGAATCCCATTTGGGCAAACAGGAGACAGCAATAGTCCACCACGCTTGCCAATCGGTCTGGTTGGTGATGATGCTGTTCTTGGGGGTTTCGCCGCAGGCGATATCGGAGTAGAAAAGCGGCCCATAACCGGCGAGTGAATCGTGCACCGGATTTCTGGGACCCGACTCACCGGGACCGCCACGGAAAGGATCGTCTGCAGCCTGGCGCCCGCCACCGGCGAGGCGCTCTTGGTTAACAGTTCCGGGCGCCGTGGGACGCTCCTCGCCACATCCGACGATGATGACCAGGGCCAGAACCACTGAGAGTAATTGTCTGTATTTCATGGGCTTAGCCTCCGCGACGACACTTGCCGAGATTCCTTGGTCAGAAGTAGCGATTATCAAGGGTAATACGTTTTCGCGGCCGGAATATTCCCGGCTAAGATTCGGTTCCGATAACACCGCGCTTCAGCGCGGTGACATGGAGGTCGGGGTACTTCTCTCAACCGCTTCAGCGGTTTTCCATCTCATTCGGCTGAATCCCGTACGCGCGCAGGAACCCCGCGTACTCCTCCTGAAACGACTTGGTCCGATGGTGCTCATCCTGTCCCGCAATGTAGTCGATGACCTTGGGGAGGTTTGATTCAGATACCGAGAATGCGCCATATCCCCTCCCCCATGAAAACTTGGCAGCCACCACGCGATTCTGATTGATCCAGTGCGACGAGGCACCTTTGAGCAACTGGACCGCTTCCTCGATCGTCACACCCGTAGGCAGATCGATCAGCGCATGGACGTGATCGGAATTGACGAAAACGGATCTTAGCACAATGTTCTTCGAATGAGCGTACTCGAGCAGGAAACGCGCCACCCTGACACGAGCGTCTGTGCCGAGAACCTTCTCCCGATTGAGAGTTCCCCAGACCAGATGGAGCCAGCAGCGGGAGTAAGAATGGACGGACAGGGCGTCTCCTCTCACGAGTAAGCCGCTGAAGCGGGGTGTTGAAAAACCGGGCAGACAATAGTGTCTGCCCCACTCCGGAAAACGGAAGTTGTTGTCTCTCAGTGGCGCGGACACTCCTGTCCGCGCGCCCGGTGCGCGAAATCGAGGTTTTTCAACACGCCCCGCTGAAGCGGGGTGTTATCCGATCGGCTTGGCCGTTTGCGTATCCTGTCCGAAGACATCAATTTATCCCCGTCTCTTCCCCATTCGAACCATTCCCGCCGTTGGCCTCGCCGTTCACGTCTCCGTTCGTTTCGCCGTTGGCCTCTTCCTCGGATTTGACCACGCGGGCGACGTCGACGACCTTGTCACCCTTGTCGAGGTTGATGAGCTTGACGCCCTGTGTGGCGCGGCCGAGGACACGGACCGACGTCAGGGGAAGGCGGATGATAATGCCGCCCTGCGAGACAATCATCAGTTCGTCGTCGTCGACGACTTCCTTGATGGCGATCACCTTGCCGTTGCGCTCGGTGGTCTTGATGTTGATCACGCCCTTGCCACCCCGGTTGGTCAGACGGTACTCAGTGATTTCGGATCGTTTGCCGAATCCGTTTTCCGTGACCGACAGAAGTGTTGTCGTACGTTTGACGACGACCATGCCGATTACGCAGTCGCCCTCTTCGAGGGTTACGCCACGCACGCCGTAGGCGCCCCGTCCCATCGGACGCACATGTTCTTCATGGAAGCGGACCGCGAGGCCGTCGCGTGTGGCCAGAATGATCTCATTGGTGCCGTCGGTGATGCCGGCTTCGATCAGCTCATCGTCTTCCGGCAGATCCATGGCATTGATGCCGCCCTTGCGGGGATTGGTGAAGGCGGAGAGAACGGTCTTCTTGATCGTGCCGTTCTTGGTTGCCATGATGATGGAGTGTGCATCGTCGAATTGTTTGACCGGAACGAACGCGGTAATCGATTCCCCCTGCGCCAGCTCGAGCATGTTGGCGATGTTCTTCCCCTTGGCCATCTTGCCGCCTTGGGGCACGGTATGAACTTTCAGCCAATAGCAGCGTCCCTTGGTCGTGAAGAAGAGAATGTAATCGTGTGTCGAGGCGACGAAGAGGTGCTCGACGAAATCGGACTCCTTGGTCTCCATGCCACGCACACCACGGCCGCCGCGATTCTGGCGGCGGTAGGCGGAGACGGTCAGGCGCTTGATGTACCCTTCGTGGGAGATGGTGATCACCACGTCCTCCTCGGCGATCAAGTCCTCGACGGAGAAGTCTTCTTCGGCCTCGATGATCTGTGTGCGGCGCGGATCGCCGTACTTCTCCTTCAGTTCCATCAATTCGTCGCGGATGATTTTCATGCGCCGCGCCTTGGAGGCGAGGATGCTGCGGTATTCTTCGATCGCCTTGATCAAAGAGAGGTACTCTTCTTCGATCTTCGCGCGTTCGAGGCCGGTCAGACGCTGTAACCGCATATCCAGAATTGCCTGTGCCTGGATTTCGGTAAGACCAAACTGGGCGATCAGGCCCTGCTTGGCCTCAGCCGGTGTCTGTGAGGCGCGTATGAGCTTGATGATGGCATCGAGATTGTCGAGCGCGATCTTGAGGCCTTCGAGGATGTGAGCGCGTTCTTCGGCCTTCTTCAGTTCGAATTCGGTCCGGCGACGGACCACTTCGTGACGGTGCCGGAGAAATTCTTCGAACATGTCGCGCAGCGTGAGCACACGCGGCACCCCATCGACCAGCGCCAGGTTGATCACACCGAAGGTGATCTGCATCTGGGTGTGCTTGAAAAGGTTGTTCAAGACGACTTCCGGCATGGCGTCGCGCTTCAGCTCGAAGACGACGCGCATGCCATCACGGTCCGATTCATCGCGCAGATCAGAGAGGCCCTCGATCTTCTTGTCGCGCACCAACTCGGCAACGCGCTCGAGCAGGTTGGATTTGTTGATCTGGTAGGGAATCTCGGAGACGATGATGCTTTGCCTGCCGTTGGCAGCGGTCTCGACATTCGCCTTGGCCCGCAATGTGATGTGGCCGCGCCCGGTGCGGTAGGCCGACGCGATGCCGGCGCGCCCGACAATCAATCCACCGGTGGGGAAATCCGGACCGGGGATGAGACCGAGGAGTGTCTCATCGTCGATTTCGGGGTCATCGATCAGCGCGCACAATCCATCGACCACCTCGCCGAGATTGTGAGGCGGGATGTTCGTCGCCATGCCGACGGCGATACCGGACGATCCATTGCACAGCAGGTTGGGGAACTTTGATGGCAGGACGGCTGGCTCGTCGAGGGTGTTGTCGTAATTGCGGGTCATGTTGACGGTGTCTTTCTCCATGTCCGCCAGCATTTCCACGGCAAAGGGAGAGAGGCGCGCCTCGGTGTACCTCATGGCCGCCGCCGAGTCGCCGTCGATTGAGCCGAAGTTTCCCTGTCCATCGACCAGCATGTAGCGCATGTTGAAATCTTGCGCCATGCGCACCAATGTCGGGTAGACGACCTGCTCACCGTGGGGGTGGTAGTTCCCCGATGTGTCGCCGCAGATCTTGGCGCACTTACGGTGGGCGGCGCCGGGATGCAGATTCAGGTCGTTCATCGCCACGAGAATGCGCCGATTCGACGGTTTTAGACCATCGGCGACATTGGGCAGCGCCCGTTGCGTAATGACCGACATCGAGTAATCGAGATATGACCCCTTCATCTCTTCTTCGAGGAAGACGGGGACGATTTTTTCGCGTTCCAAAGGCATCAAATTCCTCCGGGTGTCAAATGCCTGAACGAGAGGCGCCGCAAGGACTTATGCGCACCCAAGTCCATTTCAATCTTCAATTTAGGGGATTTTGGACGGTGGGGCAACAGGTATCGCAACAACTTTTCGCATTGGCTCCTGCTTGGGTGAATCGCCCGCGAAGATTGGCAACGATGTCGCAGGGGCGTGTGGCTTATACGCCCCTGCGGAGAGTCGGCTGATGGCGATGTCAAGTGATGAGGACAGCATCGGCGCTTGAGTCATGCGGACCAGACGTTATCCATGTTCTTATGCTTTGACCACGACGACCGCACAATGGGCGCAGCGAGTAGCGTTGATCGGGATGGACGACAGGCACTCGGGACAGGTCTTGGTGGCCGGGGGCGCTGCCTCTTCCGGTTTCTTCATCTTGTTCATCGCCTTGATCAGCAGGAAGATGACAAAGGCAACGATGATGAAGTCGATCACGGTGTTGATGAACACTCCGTAATTGATGGTGGGGGCGCCCGCCGCCTGCGCGGCCGGCAGCGACGCAAACGGTCCTCCCTTGAGTGCGATAAACAGACTGCTGAAGTTCACATTCCCCAACAACAGGCCGATCGGCGGCATCAGGATGTCGGCAACGACTGACGACACGATCTTCCCGAACGCGGTGCCGATAATGATACCGACTGCCATATCGACGACATTGCCGCGCATGGCGAATTTCTTGAATTCCTGCAGCATGTTGATCCTCCTCTCCCGATCGTGACAGTTATCCCATCATGGTGATGGGCTTCAACCAGCACAAAAATACGCCGACGTGAAGAGACGCGCATGCCAATTTTCACGTTGGCATTTCCGCGCCGAATGGGCCCCATCAAGCAAATGCGCCCCGCCAGATGACGGGGCGCGTTTGCGGTCCGGCGTGCGACCCAATATCAGACTTCCACAAGCACCGTGTCGGCAATCTTCGCTTCGGCGTGATGGCCGTTGCCGGAGTCGTCAGTTGCCTTGGTGGGAATCTCCGCGTTCACGAGGAAGCCGGCGCAATGGCGGATGTCGGGTTCGCTCATGAGGTACTGGACGACACGGTCGATACCGACCCCGAAACCGTAGTGCTCGCCAATCGTCGGCCCATGCGCTTCCATGTGGTCGAAATAATCGGCGAATTGCGCCAGCCCGAGGCCGCGTTTCTGAAGAGTGGCGTACATGCCGGAGCGCTGGAGACGGTGCTTGAGAATCTCGCTTTGGTGGATGCGGACAGCGCCGCCGAGCGACTCACCCGACACAGGCAGCAGCAGGTCGCACGATTGCACCGTCGGGCGGTCGCCGTTGTGAGAGGGTGTCGGCTTCATGTTAAAAAACTTTTCGAGGGTCGGCCGGGGCCCCACGATCGGCTGCGGGTCGGGGTGGTGGGTCAGCAGCACCGGACCGTCTTTGCACAACGCAACTTCTTGGGCGTGAGAGAAGTCCTCGCCCCAATGCTTCGCGCCCAAGCCGAGGATCTCGATCGCTTCGGCATAGCGGATCTCTTTCAGACGTGAGGCGATCGGCGCGGCGCCCCATTCCTGCGATACACGGTCGATGGCGCCAAACAGGGATTTGATGGTGCCGATCAGGTCCGTGTACCCGCCGCGTCCCTCGATTTCGAAGAGGGTGAATTCGCGCAGGTGCCGGTGATCGACTTCGGCTTCGGCGCGGCCGGAAGAGCCGACCGTGAAGGCATGCAGCGTGTCGGCCAGGGACATCTCCAGATACAACTGGCCGGTCTGAGCGAAGAAATACTCCCCAGGGACATTGTCGCCGGTCACGGCCCAGAGCGTGTCGACATTTTCGCAGGCGCCCGTGGCCGTGACGATGCGCGGCGTGGGGATAAACCGGTAGTCGTTCTGGTCAGCCCACTGCCAGAGGGTCTTGAGGACCCGGTCGTAGACGTAGTGCTTGTTCATGAAACCTCCCGCTGCATAGCCCCCCGTGTCTCAGCACAAGGGGACGGGTTAAGGGTTTAGGAAGGACGACTCTAAGGCATTGATTCTCTGGTCATACGCAACCATGGGACACGACATGCGGCCCATGTTGGGATGGTATGAACACTGGCGGACACCCGGTGTCAAGACAAATTTCGGCGCGATTTTCGGCAGCTGCGGTGTGGGCGATGGCTGTGGAACCTGACAAGCGGATTGACAGGAGGGATGGAGCGGCGAGATTTACCATGGGGGCAGGGGACTGATAGCGGATACAGGAAGCGTGACCTGACGGGGGGAGCGCGGGACGAGGACGACAAATTGGGTTCGGGGTGCCCTCACGAGAAGCCGGTCGGAAACATCCATCAACACAAGCGGCCCCGCACATACTGGGGCGTTCGCCACGATGGATTCGCGGACAGGCATGCGATCAGCGGTTGCCGTTGGTGGGCTTGTACCCCACCACCGTCACAGACGTAATCGAGAACTCCGGTGTCTTCTGGTGGTCGTAGTCGACTTCCGAACGAACCTCGATTCGCTCGAACCCCGCGTTCTTGACTGTCCGGAGATACTGATTCTTCTCGAGTGCCCCTGTGATGCACCCGGCCCAGCGTTCCATATTTTCACGCAATTGCTGCGGCATGGTACCCTTGATCACTATGTCCGAGACACTGAATCGTCCGCCGGGTTTGAGGACACGGTACATCTCGCCAAACACGCGCGACTTGTCCGGGGCGAGATTAATCACGCAGTTGGAGATCACGATGTCCACCGTAGCAGATTCCACGGGAAGGGCCTCGATCTCTCCCAAACGAAAATCCACATTCTTGTAGCCGCCTATGGTCGCGTTCTGACGGGCCTTGTCGATCATCGCATCGGTCATGTCGACCCCGATCACAAATCCCCGTTCTCCCACCTTCTGTGCAGCCAGAAAGCAATCAACCCCGCCGCCGGAACCCAGGTCCACTACGACTTCGCCGGGCTTGAGATCGGCGACGGATGTTGGATTGCCACACCCCAACCCCATCGATGCGCCTTTGGGAACCGACGCCAGGTCGCTGGGATTGTATCCGACACTGATGTCGGTCAGTCCCATCGCTGATTCGCGGTCGGGGCCACAGCAAGAGGAATCGCTAAGCTCGCGGTCGGAGCCGCAGCAGGGGGGGCGCCAGCTTTGGCGATGGCGCTGTATCGGGATTTCACACTCTCCAAGATAGTCTGACGGTCTGTCATGGCTGGTTCCTCCATTCGCGGTTAACTACGGTTCACCTCATTGAGCATTGGGCCAAGCAGTTCGCGTACTGTCCCGGCAAATTCATCAGCCTTGACCAGGCAGATGCAGCAGGACTTGCCACTCTGCTCGAAGCTGATAACCGCCAGTTTGTCACCCGGCTTGATGTTGGCCCGCTCCCGTGTCTCCTTGGGCAGCACCATCTGGCCCCGCGCGTCAACTGTAGTCACCGCCTCGACCCGGCAGCATCCCGTGCCCGAACTGGATGGCGTTGTACATGTTTTCATCTTCTTGGGCACCGGCATTACCTCCTCATGATCCGGCGTGATTACCTGAACAATCATAAATATCTGATTGTTCTGATTTCACTGAATAATACGCAAATTCTGGCGAGCTGGTTGCCGTTTTCTTGGCGTCGATCACGGGGTGGCGGTGGTTGCCCAGCCGTGGAGTATGTAATCCCAAGAGCACGAGGCACTTGAGTGCTCTGCAATCCACATCCATGCCGGGTGCCCCGCAGCTCTGCTGCGGGTGGGCTGAAGGGAAATCAGGCTGCCTACGCTGGCGATAACGGTGTGAGGCGTGAACTTTCGGGAGGCTGATCGCGAATCAGCCGCATCCCGCAGCAGAGCTGCGGGGCACCCTGGCACAACCTGATCGATCTTGACTTTCTGGCGCAAATCCGATAACTTTTGGGCGGAATTCCGGGGTCACGTTCGAGGTCCTCTGATTCCGGAATGGTCGTTGAGTCTCGAGGCTGACTCGTTCCGGACACTCTGCCGCCCGGAACTGGTAGAGACTTCGGCCCGAAACACTCGATGTCCGGCAGCAATTGATACGACCTGCCCAATGCCAGGGTGGCTCGCCGCCGACAACATTTTTGGGACCTGTCACATAGTGCGGCCCGGTCCGAACGGCGCCTTGGCTGCGGTGCAGGCACGGTGAACTAACCGTTATGATCACCGCAGCAATAATCCGACTTCAGAGTCAGCGTGTTTCGACTCATCCACAACGAGAAGGAGGATCAAGATGGGCAAGAACATTGCATCATTGATGCTCATCGCAGTACTCTGCCTTGGTGTAGTCCACAGCGCGGCCGCCAGTGCGCCCACGGTAATGACGGTGCAAGGGAAGCTCACCAACTCTGCGGGCAATCCCGTACCGCCGGGTCCGAAAACGTTCACATTTAAGATTTACGACGCTCAGACAGGGGGGGCAGATGTCTGGCCCGCCGGCCCGGGGGAAACGCAGTCGGTGACCACGGACGCGCAGGGCCTGTGGACTGCACAACTTGGCGTCCTGATTCCGTTGACGAGCGCCGTGTTCGCCGGCGTCGAACGCTGGCTGGGAATCATCGTCAACGACGGGGTCAATCCACCGGAGACACTCTCACGGATCAAGCTCACCACGAATCCGTATAGTTTTCGCACCAGCAGGGAAGAGCCAGGGGTGGCCAGCAATGACCGCCACGCAGAATTGATCCTCACCGGCGGCATCGACATCCTCATTTCGCGGTCCCTGACAGTACCGTCCGACGGATATATCCTGGCCATTGCCACGGGTGAGGTCTACATTGTGCATACCACCGCCACAAACAGCTTGGGCTTGTTCGGACTGTCCGACAACTCCGCGGCATTCATCGCCGTTCAGAATCAGACGCAGATGCCCGGAGCCGCACCCTCCGGCACATACAAGATTGCACTCGCCGCCGCGACCATTATTTCGGTTTCCGCCGGCACTCACACAATCTATCTGCTGGGCCAGGAAGCCACTGGGAATCTGCGTGCAAACGACATGGAACTGTCTCTCCTGTTCGTTCCAACCGCCTACGGGACCGTTGATCCCATGGCGGCTTCGGGTGGCAACGAGGATGAACTGGACACCGTTCTCGGTCCTGCGACCACGCATGCCGAAGCCGGGGTGTCCGGCAACTCGGCGATTGAACGGGAGATGGCAGCGATCAGGGCGGAACTCGAAATCCTGAAGGTACGCATGGAGAAGGAGACGGATCCAGTTAGCGACGCAGCCGGAGACGAGAAACGTCAGTAACTGGATTACGACGTTGGAGCATTTGAGTATATCCTTGTCCGCCACCGCCTCATGGACAAACGACAGGTCCAGCAGCTTATTCAGTTTCCGCAACCGATGATCCGCGCGGATGAAGCTCTCCATCGGCGGCACAAGCATCATCGGATAGTCCGGCTTCACACGTCTCGTCTGCATAATGCCAAGAACAAAACCCCGCCCCCGCACGCAAGGGGGTTTTTCAACAAGCCCCGAGGGTCAGGGCCACGGTCCCGAACTGGTCGAAGGGGAGATCTCAGGAGTGCTGGGTGCCCCACGGCTTGGGGCGTGTTGAAAAACCTCCCAATCGTCATTCCCGCGCACGCGGGAATCCATTTTCTCTTTCGCCCATCTCAATGGACCCCTGCTTTCGCGGAGGCGACATCTTCAGGGATAGCTCACTTGTCCGGTTTTTCAACACGCCCTTTTGCGGGGGTGACATCTTCAAGCGTGGGTCACGTGTCAGGTTATTCAACAGGCCCCAGGGGTCAGGGCCACGGCGCGTCGACAAAGAAGTTGGGCGGCCCTCCGGTCAGGGGCTCGGCGAGACGCCAATCGAGTCCCGCGCCGAAACCACGAGAGCGGTCACCATTCCACGAATGTCCTTGGTGTCAACTGTCAGCGGGAAGTTGAAGTCGGGCAACCTGTAATTTGCATTTGGGCGCAGGAAGAAGGTGGGGTTGTACGCGACAACGTGGACGTAATACACGCCTGTTACCAGCGCATTGGTGTTGGGATCATAAAACGCATCGGGAGTAAATGTCTGCGACAGTGATCCCGCAACCATTGCCTGCCCGCGCGACGGTGAGCTGGGGAGACTCGCTTGGAGAGAGACGACATAGTTCGCGGCGCCGTTCGCAGGCGCCCACTCAACACGGGGATTGGCCTTGTTGGGTTGCCACAGGCGCGTGTTGGGGATGAAGTTGGAAATATAGAACGTTCCCGGGATGGTGACTGTTGTTTGGTACACGAATCCCTTGGCCGTATCGGCGGCCCGAATCGCGACCGGTTGTCCATGAGACCATGTCCCCGGATTGAACTGCGCCGAGGCCTTGCCGGAGGCATCGACACGCAGGGTATCGTTGCCGATGATGACAAATCCGCCGGGTACGGACAGCCCCTCACGCAGGAACTCCGTGTACGCGTAATCGTAATTCAGGTCGAGGTTCTTCTCGATGACCAAATTAAGCGAGTACGTGGCCGTCGTTCCCCCCGCGGGACCGGCGGCGCCAGTGCATCCTGATAAAATCAAAGCACAAAGACCGCAGACTTGTACTGTGTTCAAGAGGATTGACGTCATTATGTTCTTCTTCATGTTGGACCCCGATTCGTTACTCCCTCATCCCTAATATCGGCGAATTGAGACTTTACATTTACCGGTTTTGTCCGTGTGCGCACCACGGAGGATCGATCCAACGCCAAGCAGTCTATTAAGTTAGCAGCCAGTAGGAATCGAGGCGGAGTTGGGCCGGATGTGATTATATTGGGAGCGTGAGCCATTCCTTCCTCAGTGAGTCCCGATGATGATGACCGGCTGGATTCTGCCGGTCGTTCTGGGAGCGGCTGCTCTATCGGCGGGAGCAATGTTGTGGCCCATCTGGATTCAGATGGTTTGGACATCTGACAGGCAATTCTTGAGGGTGAGATACCTCGGGGTGTCGTACGAGATGGACTTTAAGCAGCGTTGCCGGCGAATCAGAATCCTTGGTCTGGTGGTCTCGACGCGCCTTGCGGAGGATACTTCCGCTCGCGATTCTGCGTCCGATGGAACGAATCTGGGTGGACGTCGGAGGAAGTTACAGATTGTCGGCACGATACAGACTCTGTGGTCGTATCGAGGGCCCCTGCGACACGCCTCCATCGTACTGGTCCGTCTATCGGGTCGTCTGATCCGCGCATGGCATGTGGAACACGCCGATGTGCGGCTGACGGTGGGGCTGGGTGATCCCGCACAGACGGGAATGGCGACGGGGTGGTTCTATGCGGTATGGCCGGCACTGCGCCGGACATTCCCCGCATGGGACGTTTCATGGGAACCGAATTTTGAGAAGCGTCTGGCGCGAGCCGATGTTCGTGTGGTTTTGCGGTTGATACCGGCACGAGCGGTGTATCATTTGTGTCAGGCATTTGTATCGCTGCCATGGCGGGGCCTCTGGGGGTTGAGGAAAGCTTTGGCGAGTTGAGTTTTGAGGGGAGGAAAGATGGCGAGCAATCTGATGGAAGTCTTGCAGGCGATTGTGGGTGAACTCAAGACGATCGCCCGTTCGGAGACGGTGATTGGCAATCCGGTGACGGTCGGAGACAAGACGGTGATTCCGATCACACGTATTTCTGTCGGGTTTGGCGCTGGCGGCGGCGAAGAAGGTCGTCAGGACAAGGGAACCCGCTTCGGCGGCGGGGGTGGTGGCGGCGCTGTGATTGAACCGGTGGCTTTTCTGATCATTGACCGCGACAAGGTCTCGCTCCTGACGGCGCGTGATCGCACATCATTCGACAAGATTATTGACGCGGCCCCGGATATGCTGGCGGCGATCAAGAATCTGGCAACCAAGAAGCCGGCGGAAAAACCCGGGCCGTCTGCGTGAAAGTCCGGTGGCGGTGTACCGTGAACAGTTCACCGTGAACGGAACAATCATTGCTGACATTATCTGGTGAGATGAGGGACTCAAAATGCTCTTGAGTATTGTTGTTCTCCTGTTCTGGCCGTTGCTCCAGGGCGAGCCCAGCTACATTGCGTTGAGCAAGTTTTGGAAGCCGGGCAGCGTCATCGAGACGGGGTTGCATCGCCCGATGGCGACAGTGACCTGCCCAACCGCTGACCTCAAAGGGGGATGGCTGGTCGCCGCCGATTCATCGGGTGAGATGGTGGAGATGCGTTTTGCCGATGGCCAGTGGCAGCGTGTGCGCCCGTTCGCCACGGGGGCAGCGCTCACCACGATCTGCTCGGGAGCCGCATACCCCGATCTCGCGTTCCGGCTGTATGCGGGCACGCGGGACGGGGGAATCCTCGAGATTTCCCGTGGCCCGATGGGATGGTACAAGCGTGAGATTCTCCGCCTTCCCGGACCGGTCAGGAGAATCCGCGCCACGGAGGCGTCGCCCGGTACGGCCACCTCGCAGTTTGTCGTTGTGGACGGAGAGGGAAATGTCACCCATTTCTGGATGCCAAATAGGGATGTATCGAACGCAACACCCATCTGGCAACACCAGACTCTGCCCTCGATCCCAGGGGGAGCTGCCGATGTCTGTGTCAGTCAATACGGGCCACGGCTGTGGGCGGTCGCCGCAACAGCGAAGGGGGAGGTCTACCGTTTCCGGCAGGACTCGCTGGGACAATGGAGCGGCGATCCCTGGGCGGCGATGCCTGCGGGAGCGAAATCGCTGGCGGCATCGGCCGACCCGACAATGCGTGATGTCGCCGTGTTTTACTCCGGCGCTGACGGGATTTTCCGCTATCTCTTCTTCAAGCATACAAAGGACGCGGAATCGCGTGTGCCTCCTGCCGCGACGCTGTCACAGGTGATCGGGTCAGGCAATGAACGGCGTTTCAACGAGTTCTTCGGAGTCAGCGGGAAAGAGTTCTGCATGTTTGATTACAACTTCGAGGAAAAGGTCTGGGACAAAGTGCCGTTCGGCGCCGTTGACACACCGGTCGTGGCGACGACATTCGGGAACGGGCGCGGGCAGATGCTGTCCCAGATGTTCGTGACCTGTGCCAACGGAAAAATCTACGAGTTTGTCAGAGATCAGCCGTGAGTGCCATGCGATGACAGGCAGTATGTAATCGACTCACGAAGGGGATCAGACGTCCGTCACTCCTTAGTGATTGAAGACAGACGGCGATTGTCTTAATCTCCCTGACCAGTCATGAGTACTCTCAACGAAGTCCAATTTGTCGCAGAGGTCAAATCCTGGGTCGATGAAATCTGCCGATCCGAGGGCGCATCATTCCCCTTTGCCAAAGCAGAAATCGAAGTCCGCTCCAAAGGCAAGCGGGAGCGACGCGACTTCGTGCTTCTCAACCATCGTGGTGAGAAGGTCCTGACCGGAGAAGTGAAACTTCCGGACAGATCCGATGGCAGAAATCCCTACGCGGAAGAACTGGTTCTCGATGCCCAGGAGAAGGCGAACGCCGTCGGAGTTGACTACTTCTTCACTTGGAACGTCAACCGCATGGTTCTGTGGAAGACGTTTGTTGCGGGATTGCCTGTCGCCGATCGCTCAATCGATTTCTTCGACTGGGCTTCCGTCCGCGACTCCGATGAACTCTCACGTCCAGAGGTTGTGTCGCTTCTCAAGGGTAAGTGGGTTGAATTCCTTTCCTACTTCGCTGACATCCACCGGGGCAAGCGTGCCATTCCCCGGTATCCTCTTGACAAGAAATTCGTTCACTACCTCGAAAGCGCGCTGGAAGGCCCCGCCAATCTCACACGGACAGCTCTGTATCAGATAACCGATCACGACAAGCGTTTCACTGAGAAGATCCGCAAATGGGTATCGTCGAACTTGGGCGGCGAGTTCGGTGCGGACCAGCGTGATGAATTGCTCGACACCGCCGCGCGTTTCTCCTGTTACGTGCTGGCAATCAAGCTGGTTTTCTACGCGGCTTTGCGCCGGCGTCACGATCAGCTTCCACCCCTGCGCATACCGCAAAATGGACTGACGGCGCCCGAACTCGATGGAAGACTGACCAAGGCCTTTGAACGCGCCCAGAAGGTCAGCGGCGACTATGAAACCGTATTTGAAGGCGATGGGTTCGGGGAGAAACTGCCGCTCCTGGTCGACGAAGTCGTCCCCGAATGGCGGAGTCTGATCAGACAGGTCGACCTCTACGATTTCGATAAGATCGATTTCCACCTCATTGGGCAGATATTCGAGCGGCTGATTTCACCAGCGGAGCGCCGGCGCAACGGCCAGCATTACACCAAGAGCGAGATCGTCGACCTTATCAACTGCTTCTGCATCCAGAAGCCTGAGGATGTTGTCATCGATCCGGCGTGTGGCGGCGGGACCTTTCTGGTCCGAGCGTACGCCCGTAAGCAGTGGCTCGAAGAACGGGCACAATCCAAACGCACACATGAAGAACGTCTTGCCGAGATTTTCGGCGTCGACATTTCGACCTACGCCGCCCATCTGTCCGTGGTGAGTCTCGCGACGCGGGACATGGGGCGTGTTGCCAACTACCCTCGTGTCTCATGCAAGGATTTCTTCGACGTCAAACGCGGGGCGAAGCTCTTCCCCGCCAGAGTCACAAAAGTGAAGGGCAAGTCCGAGATCGTCAAGGTCGCCCTCGAACGGGTTGACGCCGTTGTCGGCAATCCCCCGTATGTGCGCCAGGAAGTACTGACCAGTGACCAGAAGAAAGATTACGCCAACACCTTCAGGAAATCGTGGCCCGATCTGAAACTCTCCGGCCGTTCGGACCTCCACATTTACTTCTGGCCGCATGCGTCGTCGTTCCTTCCCGAGACAGACAGCCATTTCGGATTCCTGACATCCGCGTCGTGGCTTGATGTCGAATACGGATTTCCGCTCCAGCGCTGGATACTCCAGCACTTCTGCATTGAAGCAATCATGGAGTCATCCGTCGAGCCGTGGTTCACCGATGCGCGCGTCGCCACCGCCGTCACGGTCTTGAGACGCGAGCCGGACTTGAAGAAGCGCCAGACCAATCTTGTTCGCTTCGTTCAATTCCGCCGCCCCCTCGAAGACATTCTCATGGACGTCGAGCATGGCGCCGATCCCATCGCCGCGTCTGAGGAATTGCGCCGGCGCATCCTCGCCACGAAGAAGAATGTGGAAACGAAGGACTGGCGAATACGGGTTGTTTCCCAGCGCGACCTGATCGAGAGTTCCGATAAGAGCAATCCCGGCACCCATTCGGGCGGCAAGTGGGGAATCCATCTGCGCGCCCCGGATATCTACTTCGAATTGATGGATCGCTTCGGCGACAAGTTCGTGCCGCTCTCAGAGATTGCCGAGATTCGCAGAGGAATTACATCTGGTTGCGACGCCTTTTTCTTCCCACGCGATGTCACTGATGAAGTTGTCGAAAAACTGAGCGAAGCTGAACTGAAAAAACGCTACGGCATCACAAAGAAGGACACGAAAAGGATTCGCATCTGCAAAGCGGGCGATGGATCGGTGCATTTGATTGAGGCGGAGTACCTTGAGCCGGAAGTGCATTCGCTGATGGAAATAGACTCGATTACGATTGATACGCTCGCTCTCAGCCGAGTGGCGTTCATCGTGAATGACTCAAAGTCCAAGCTTCGGGACACGCGCGCTTTGAAGTACATCCGATGGGGAGAAAAGCAGAAGTTTCATCTCAGAGATACTTGCGCCGCCCGAGAAACGGAAGCCAGGAATTGGTACCAGATTGAACCGGAGACCCGATCCTTTGGGATATTGCCAAAGATACAGCAATACCGTCACATTGTTCCGCTCAACGAGAATGGCTTGTTAGTGAATTGTTCTTTGCTCGAACTGTGTTCTGCCAAGACGGACAACCATGTGCTGGTTGCGGTTCTCAACAGCTCGATTGTGGGCCTATTCAAGTGGTCATACGGCCGGGGCCTCGGGCGAGAGGCGAATCTTCAGCTCGACGTCTATTCTGCCCAGATGATGCCGATTCCCGACGCCTCAAAGTTCACGTCAGATTCGCTGGAGAAGATTGCGGCTGCATTTGAGAAGATGAGAAAGTCCCGACGCGTAAACCTGGCGGATGAGATTACTTGGGAAGAACGCCGGGTGCTGGATTCGGCAATCTTGTTGGCGGTGGGCGTTCCTCCGGCAGAAATGACACGTTTGCAAGAAGGTCTGTATGGCGCAATTGTCGCGCTGCATTCGGAGATGCGAGACCTTGAATTGAAAGCCCAAAAGAACCGCCTCAAATCCGCCCGGAACGGCGAGAGCCCGGCTGACGCCGCGTCCAGCGACGAGTGGAAGATTTCCGATGATTCCGAGAGTGATGACCAATAGATTGTTCTGACGGATGGCCGGAGCCGCGTCGATGAAATCCTACGATCTGCCAGAAGGCAAAGTGATCTATCGGCACGACCTGATCGAGCAAAACACGGTCATCGTCGGGGATCAGAAGTTTGCCTTCACGAACGAAGCCGAAGCCAAGCTACTCTACGAGGCCGTGACTTTCTTCGGGCCGGGGCAGTTCATTCTGCCGGATAACGAGGCAGATGCGCAGCAGGCCCTTGAGGATTGGAAGGCACACAAAGAAGAAGTGGGGAAATGGTTCCGGAAACGCTCAGAGAAGCGCTCGATCCACGAGGATTACATCGAGAAGATGATCAAGTCCTTCTGGGACATCTACCGCAACTACCGCCGCGGCCTCCGCGAGGCCCCTGCTTCCCGCAAGTCGCCCGTCCACAAAGTTCAAGTGGCCCCATCAACCGACGGCGAACCCGTCCCCATCGTTTTCGGCCCAATCCCTCGCGGCGAGAGCGTTCCCCGCGAACTGTCGACGGCGTCATGACGCGCGAAGCAGATTGCGAGAGGGACCGCGTCAGCCCGATCCTGAGCCGACCTCAGAACACCTTGTCCGGTTGCTCCAGCAGTTTCTGGAAACGCGGGTGCTGCCGCAGGAGATCAAAGCGGGGGTCGAGTTTCAAGACCGAGGCTGAGAACAACGAAGGGATCGAGAGCAGGTACTCGATGTCGTTCAGCGCGGCCTCATGGTCACCCACGTTAGCATAGACGATGGACCGCATTTCAATCGGAATTGAACCCATCAGAGCGTCTTTCGAAATCGGGACGAGCGAGATGGCTTCCTGCACCTCTCGGATCGCGTCATCCCGATGGCCGAGACAGGCGTGAACCAAACCGAGTGACTGACGAATCCGGGGGTCCTCAGGCCGGTCTGCCGCTGCCAGTGACAGTTCGCGTAGGGCGGTCTCGTAGAATGATCGGGCTTCATCGGTGTTTCCCAGCAAATTATGAATCTCTCCCAAGAACTGGGACTTGGTCCAGTACCACAACTGGTCCTCATAATGCTCCTGCGGAAGTGAGGAGACGTGGCGGAGTGCGGCTGGGTAGTCACGCGCGTACAAGAGCTGATGGAACCAATTGTCGAATGTCTCGAGAGGTTCGGAGGTGGTGATTTGCTCCAGGGCCGCTCTGGCCCTCCCCAGATCGGCCCGCCATATCGTATACAGGATGGATTTCCAGGAGAAGGCGTTGACCTGATCCGGCGCCAGCGAGATGGACCGGTCCAGGTACTTTTCCGCCTCATCGTACCGCCGCATGATCAGCGCCGTGATCCCTGTCTCCATGGCAAACGATGCGCAGAGGGGGTCAAGCTGGAGGACATTCCTTGCTCTGTCGAGGGCTTCGTTAAAGCGTCCCTGGCGCCTATGGATCATCGCTGTCATGAACAGGGAAAGAACCTGATTGGGCTGCAATTGGAGGACTTTGGTGAATTCGTCCAACGCGCGATCCAGATCAGAACAGCACCGATAATGATGGAATCCCAGCGCCAGATGAGTGTAGGGATCGCTGGGTTTGAGCGCTACAGCCCGATCAACCGATGCCGCTGATTTCGCGCGCCGCTCGTCGGTGCGATCGTATCCATAGAAGTACATTCCAGAGTGTGCAATGGCCAGATAGGCGTGAGCCTGAGCGAAACCGCCATCGAGCTGGCAGGCTCTCCCGAACATTTGAATTGCCAGGCGGTGGTTCTCTAAGTTGTAGTCAGGTCTTCCGGTGTATTCGAGCCCGCGAAGATACGCATTGTAAGCATCCATGTTCTCGGTTGGCTTGGCTTCCATGGCCCGCCGTTCCGGCTCACCCAGTGCCACATTGAGTTGGGCCGTGACCTTCTCGGCGATCTCAGATTGGACCTCGAAAATATCCTCGATGACCCGGTCGTAGCGCTCCGACCAGAGATGCGTATCATCGCGCACCTGGATCAATTGTGGCGTGATGCGCACCCGGCTTGCGCTCTGCGGGCTGCGGCTCCAGCGGACGGTGCCTTCGAGAACGAAATCGACGCTCAGATCGGCGCTGATCTCCCGGATCGACTTGCGTGTGCCCTTGTACTGCATCACGCTGGTCCGCGAGATAACGCCCAGCCCGGCTACGCTCGCCAAACGGCTGATGATCTCTTCGGTCATTCCATCCGCGAAGTATTCGTCCTCCGCTGGTCCAAGATTCTCAAACGGGAGGACGGCAAGCATCTTCTTTCGAGGGGCAATGGCAGCGGCCACGCCTGGGGCGCTGTCGTGCCGGGCATGACGCAGATCGACGATCAAGTCTCCCGCCGATTGGTATCGCTCCTGTGGCTTCTTGGCCAGGCATTTGGCAACGATCCGCTGGAGATCATCGGGCACGCCTGCCCGGTAGCGCGCCAGCGGCTGCGGCTCCTCGTTGACCAATGAGTAGGCGATCGCCGCGACGTGCTCTCCCGGAAAGGGGAGGCGCCCGGCGATCATTTCGTAAAGAACAGTCCCGAATGAGAACAGATCCGAGCGGTGATCCGCCTGGCTGCCCTGGGTTTGTTCTGGAGACATGTATGCCGCAGTACCCGGCGTTGATCCCGTCGCCGTGAGGTTTGGGGCGTCCTGAAGCTTGGCCAGGCCGAAGTCGAGTATCTTGGCATGGCCGTCCGTATCGATCAAGACGTTCGCCGGTTTCAGGTCCCGATGAACGATGCCCGCCCGATGCGCCCGTTCCAGTCCCTCGGCGATCTGGATGGCGATGCCCAGGATTTCTTCAAATGGCCGGGACTCCGCTTCGATAAACTCGGCGAGAGTCATGCCTTGGAGAAACTCCATCACAATGAAATCCCGGCCATTGCATTCCTCAACGGCATGGACAGTCATGATGTTGGGATGGTTCAACTTCGAGGCGGCTCTGGCCTCCCGTAGCAGACGTTCACGAGACTCGGGGTCCTGCGACAGACTCTCGGGGAGGAACTTCAGCGCGACCTGGCGCTCCAGCTTGGTGTCGGTGGCCAGGTAGACTTCACCCATGCCGCCCGCACCGAGTTTTCCGGTGATCTCGTAGTGTAGTATTCTGTCACCGATCAATGGGTATCCTCGTATTCTCAGAATGTTCTACAAACCAAAGTACAAATGGGAGAGCGGCGAATCTACAAACGTTTCACCCGGAGAGCCGGCTGGAGAACTGAGCCACGGCCGGTCGCTGAATGGAGAGCTACGGGTTCAGCGTGGCTGAACAGTGCGTCAGGCACCCAACCGCGCGAGCCGCGCGCGGGCGTCGTCGACCTCTTTGATCCCCGGGTCGGCGTCTTTCCAGATTTGGAGGAACGTCTTGTACTGCAGCGCTGCTTTGTCTTTCCAGCCCGATTGCTCGTAAGCGAGTCCCAGGAGGTAACGGGTCATCGCGCTCCTGTAGGGGTTGCTTGCCTGCGTGTCGTCGTACCGAGACAGAGCATCCTCAAACGTAGCGACGGCCTTATCCAGGGCTCCCTTCTTCAAGTAGGCCTGCCCCAATAGATAACTGTTTGAGAAGTCGTGAAACGACGCCGGCACGCGTCCCAGGCTGGCGATGGCGTCATCGAACCTGCCTTCAGCGAAAGCGATGGATGCGGTCGAATACCAGTATACGCGCATCATGCTGCTGTCTTTCTTCTCGACATCGCGACGCAGCGCTTCGGCGACGTCACGCGCCTTCGCGAGGTCGTTGTTCTGGACGAGAAGTTCAACCTGCCAGCCACGGTTGTTCACGATGTCATCCGGAAACATCTTGCGGGAGATCGGTTGTCGCTTCTCGAGGACGGCCAGCGCCTCATTGAAATGACCCTGCGCCTGCAGGATGGCGGCCACACGTTCGTGCTTCACGACGTTCCAGAATCCGTCATACTGTTCGAGGCGGTCAGCACTGATTCCATCATTGAGAACTTCCAGCGCTCGTAAGAACTGTCCCTGGTATTCCAGGATCAGACATAAGTAGAATCGCCCCTGGGAGCGGATATCCCGATCCGTGTTTCCGGCCATTGCCTGGAAGACACTGTCTGCGCGCGTGTAATCGCCTTTGAACACATACATGGTCCCCAGCTTTGCGTTCGACAGAAAATCTGATTTGAGCTGCAACGCCTTCCGATATGAATCTATTGCTTCATCGAGCTTGCCATTGTAAGCGTACAGGTCGGCCCGGCTGTCGTACGGGTTGGCCTCTGTCGGCGCGAGGGCGATGTACTGATTGATGGCCCAGAGTGATTTCTCGAAGTTGCCGATCCGGTTGTACATGTAGGCCAGCGAATTGTAGGTGAGCTTGTACATGGGGTCAATCGCGATAGCCTTCTCCCATTGGGCGATGGCCTGCTCTGGTTGTTCCATGCGCGCATAGGTGTCGCCCATGAAGGCGAACGCATCCTTCTCGCTGGGATAGCGGGCAACAATCTGCTTGAGTACTTCAATTG
>JAVHPP010000040.1:51377-52958 GCA_036170655.1 Candidatus Zixiibacteriota bacterium
GAGACGCAAGCTCAAAGTATGCCATCGCGAATGTAGAGTCGTAGGACAACGCCTTCTCGAAGCTTCGCCTTGCTTCAATTGAGTAGAACTTGCGATTGAGATCCAGTCCTTCCAGGTAGTAACGATATGCCTCCGCGGAATGTGTTGTAACCTCCGCAACCGGGCGGGCTGATTCAGACTTGGCCTGTTCAGGTAGCGACAGGTGACTCCGGATCGAACTGCTGAGCTTGTCGACGACGGCGAACAGATCCTCCCCTGCCTCGCCCTGAACCCGTTGGGTGGCCACGATCTTCCCTGTTGTGACATCAGAAACCTCTGCGGTGAGAACAACCCGCGGCTGCGTCTGGAAGACTTCGCCGGTGACGACCCATTTGACCGCGGCTTTCTCCGCGACCTTGCTGGCCGTGCTGCGATCGATCGCCTTGACGCCTTCCTTGCCCAGCAGACTGAGAATATCGTACAGGCGCTGACGACTGACGACTTGCAAGTACTGCGACTCGGACAGACCGGTGATGAGGAGACTCGTCACCATCTGCGCCGTCTTGTCTTTGTCGTCTGTATCAACGAGGTTGTCGAAGTACATCACGGCGAGGGAATTCTCGGTGGCAGCGGCCTTCTGCTCGGACGCGATCTCGAACTTGAAGGGCCTGAGAATCAACACCACCAGCGCGACCGCCAGAACAGCAGACGTTGTGGCCACATACTTCAGATATGACTTCTTCGTCCGAACCGGTTTGGTCGCAGGCACGACCATCGAAGGGCGACTGCCGCCCGAGTCACGGCGCGTGCGTTTCAGGTCTGCCAGCAGGTCGGCTGCAGACTGGTAACGCATCGATGGATCTTTCTCCAGCGCCCTGGTGATGACCTTCTGCAGACCGGACGGCAGACCACTCTTGAAACGCGCCAGAGGTTCGGGAGCTTCATTGACAATTGCGTAGGAAATTGCGGCGTCATGTTCACCGTTGAACGGGGAGCGGCCCGCAATGAGTTCGTACAGGACCACGCCGGCCGAGAAAAGGTCTGAGCGGTGATCGGTCACTCCCCCCTGGACTTGTTCGGGCGACATGTAGCCCGCCGTGCCGACGGTGGATCCATCTTTGGTCAGGCGCAAGGCACCTCGCCAGGTTGCCAGCCCGAAATCCGTAATCTTCACCTGACCCTCTGGCGTCAGAAGAATGTTCGCAGGTTTGATGTCGCGGTGGACCACGCCGTGCTCGAACGCGGCCGCGAGACCATCGCAGATCTGGAGTCCGATCTTTAGAACCTGATCCAGTGGCATCACTTCTCGGGTGTCGAGAACGTCTTTCAGAGAGCGCCCCGCGACATATTCCATGACGATGAAGTCACGCTCGCCGGAATGTTCGATGGCATAGACTGTGAGAATGTTCTTGTGATTGAGCTTCGAGGCAGCACGTGCTTCACGCAGCAGGCGTTCGCGCGCCTCCGGATCATTCTGCAGCGAAGGCGGCAGGAATTTGAGCGCGACCTGGCGCTCCAGCTTGGTGTCCGTGGCCAGGTAGACTTCGCCCATGCCGCCCGCGCCCAGCTTGGAAGTGATCTTGTAGTGCAGGACTGTCTGGC
>JAVHPP010000041.1:0-3812 GCA_036170655.1 Candidatus Zixiibacteriota bacterium
GTAAATACTATCTTCACGCAGTCCCGCCCCGTCCACGACGGGGCGGGACCTGCTAAAACCAAGAGACGACAGACGGCGATCAGAAAGAACAAAAGGAGGCTGACGAGAGAATAGAGAACGATGATGGCTCATCCGGCGGTGTCAAATTTCACCGGATGGAAAGCAAAAAACTAACAATATGATGTATATTGCATTGTCGCCCCCGCCCGATGCGTCCCCTCCTCAGGGGACTCCGATTTCCGAGCCGGGGTTTTTCGTTGATAAGAGGCAGTGATCATGAACGCTACATTGTTTTCAGTTGTCAGGTTGGGGTCAGTAGGGGCACGGCTTGCCGTGCCCGCCGAAATGACGCGGCCACGGTCAAGACGGGCACTGCAAGCCGTGCCCCTACACACACCAGCCGAGCGTCTCGAAGGTTTATCTCATTACCGAGTCTTCTGCATGATTCGGCACGAACCTCGTACACAGGCGATGATCGAACCAACGAATGACATCACGAAAGGACGGTGATCGACGACGACGCGGGCCCTCCCGCCCTTTGTGCGGAACGGTTCTAATCGAATCCACAGGTCCATAAGACCGCACTCGTGTCTCGCAACTCTCTTACTGCGATCGGTTTGAACGCCGCCCGCCACGATGGTGGGCACCATGTTTGCGTTTTGACCAGTGTCATGCGGATGGCATCGCTTGGATGCATGCCTCCGCCAGAGTCCCGGTGATCGGGGCCAACCTGTTGTCAGCCAACCCACACGGGGTTGATTGCCAGTGGTGGAATGCGCGGAAAGGGGCGAAACGTGAGACCGGTAAAGATGATTCGAAACCGCAACGAAGTCGATACTATGCAAGATATTGCATGCATACCAACCGTCTCGAAAGGGGGCATCTCCATGAGTTGGATAATTCATCAACCCGCAGAGAAGATCAGCAGAGGCCGAATTCTGCGTTCGTCTCTGAGCATCTGTGGCATTCTCGCCGCGCTGCTCGTTCTGATTCCGGCGGGATCGGCTTGGGCGCAGACGCCGTCCACGCTCGATACGCTGCGCATTGTCAATGTCACCAACGTTCACCCCGGAGATACCTTCAATCTCGATCTCTACATGAGGAACGTGGATACCGTGTCGGGATTCAACATCCGAATTGCTTTCAATCGCGCGGTCATCGAGCCCCTCACGGACACGACCGTTTCAGGAGTCGACACGACAGTCAGGATGGAGGTTGTGCAACAGTTGCGGGGTGTGGGATGGAATGTTTTTGGCGGAGCTATCCCAACTCCGGGTGTGGCGACTTTTGCCGCGATCGACTTTCGGGAGCCGACGGACCTTCCCATCAACCCGGGCGGCGGGGCAACCGCGCGCATGCGCTGGCTTGTCCACTCGGCCGCATCTCCTCAATCGGTGACGATTGCATTCCAGAACGATCCCCAGAATCCACAGTCGTACAACACGATTTCTGATATCACCGGGCTTATCCTCAAGCGTCCCGTCCTGACAATCGGGACGGTTACCATCACCACTTCCGGCGGCAACAATGCGCCCACGATCACGAACTGCCCCGCTCCCTTGAGTGTCAATCAGGGACAGTTGGCGCAGTTTACGGTCACGGCCATGGATCCCGATGGGGATCAGTTATCACTGGCCGCATCGAACATGCCAGCGGGGGCGACATTCTCGCCGGCGAATCCCGCCACGGGGACGGCAACAGTGAGCGGAACGTTCCAGTGGATTCCCTCGACTTCGCAGTCGGGGAATTTCACGGTCAGCTTCCAGGCCACCGATTCTCCCGGAGGACTGAGCAGTTCGTTCTGCAATGTGACCATCTCTGTAGGGACGGTCAGCGGCAATCTTGCGCCCGTGGTCATCTGTCCGTCCAGTTCGAGCTTCACCGTGGATCAGGGACAGAATGTCCAGTTCGCCATCAGCGCGAGCGATGCCAACGGCGACCCGATCCAGTTGTATCCGGTCAATGCGCCCTCCGGCGCCACGCTTTTGCCATCGAACCCAATCGTCGGTACTGGCTCCGCGAGCGGCACGTTCAGTTGGACCCCGTCAATGTCCCAATCGGGGATCTTCTCCGTCGGTTTCCAGGCGAAGGACAATTCCAACGCGCTGAGTTCGGTTTGTAATGTGACCGTCGTTGTCAATCAGGTTCAGGTTGACCGCCTGTTTTCGACCTCGGTTGCCGGCGACAATCCCCAGGGGGGCGTTCCGGGGACGGTCGGGGTTGTGCTTCCGGTTGACCTGTTCAATGTCCAGAACTCGTATGGTGTCCAGTTCGACTTTGTCTACGATGCGGCCATCTTCACCCCGACAGCCATTCAGACCAGCAACCGGCTGGCAGGGTTCTCCGTCTATGAAAATCTGGGAACGACCCCCGGCCGGATCCGCGTGGTGACGTTCTCTCTGACCGGCAGTCCGGTAGCGGCCGGGACATCGACTGTGCTGTTCAACATTGTGGGCCGGGTCAACGCCGGCGTTTTGCCCGGCGCCTATGATGTCATATTCGAAAATGCCTGGGAGTCAATCGACCCCGATCCGGCCAAGCCGTCGGTCGCGCTGGCAACCACCAATGGCGTCATTATGGTGGACAATCTGGGCGATGCCAACGTGGACACGCGCATTGACGTGGCCGATGTGGTTGCGGTGATCGGGTACATCCTTGGGAACTTTCAATTCAATCAGCGTCAGTTTGGCGCGGCCAATGTGACCGGTGATAATCTGGTTGATGTGTTCGATCTGACGGCGATTATCAACATGATCTTCGGCGCCCCGGTGACGCCGGTTTCCTCAGAGCCCGGCGGCGGGACTCCCGCGATCATCACGTTCCACTTTAACAAGAACGACGGTCAGTATGGCGCCTACTATTTGTCCGCCAGCGTGCCGGTCGACGTGGCGGGGGCGCAGATCGAAGTGGCTTACGATGCAGCCAGCGTCGGGTTGGGCAATCCCGAGCCCCTGGGCTCCGCATCCGGCCTGCAACTCCATTATCGAGATGACGGGCAGGGGCATCTGATCGCGCTCATGGTCTACGATCCGTCCAATTCGGCCTCGCGCATTCCGCCCGGGCAGAGCGACGTTCTGCGCATTCCCCTGAACGGCCCCGTGACGGGCACACCCGCGGTCACGTTGCGAACGGTCAAACTGGCGGCGACCGATGCCGGACGAATCGAAGTGGCGGGATTCGGCTCTGTGCCCCGGAGTTTCGAATTGGAACAGAACTACCCGAATCCTTTCAACCCGTCCACAACGATTGCCTTTTCACTGGGTGACCGGAATGGGGGGCAGCCCACCGCTGTGCGTCTTGATGTTTTGAATGTTCTGGGCCAGAGAGTGACGACTTTGGTCGAAGCGACTCTCGAACCCGGCCGATATGAATATGTATGGGATGGGACGGACCAGGATCACCGTCCGGTGGCCAGCGGCCTGTATTTCTACCGCCTCTCAGCGGGATCGGCCAGTGAAGCCAAGAAGATGGTCCTGATGAAATAGATCACATGCGTCGCGAGGAATCTCGTGCCGCCGAGCATAATTATAGATGAGCAAGCCCACGATCCATGGTCCGGTGAGCGTCGCGAGGAGAGTCACGTCCTCTCGCAGCGTCGTTACGGCCGGGTGCGGTCCGAAGGCCCGTTGCGTCTGGTTTGTTGCCATCTGTCTGGCTGTTTCCGGGCTAGTTTCACACGCCAACGCGGCAACGATCAAGTCGGTCCAGCGCGGCACAGCGACATTCGTGTCGGGGCAGAACACGCTGCCGGTCACTCTGACGGCGGTCGATCCCACCAAGACGATTGTCTGGGGCGGGATTCAATGGGGCGG